>NZ_JBEZGQ010000350.1:0-7691 GCF_040650095.1 Actinoplanes sp. NPDC048791
GCCGCGGTCCCCGGGGGCCCGCGCCCGCGCCTCGCCCCCCGGTTCCCGGCCTGTGCCCCCGCACCCCCCGCGATCGGCCGCGCCCCCCCGCCGGGGCGGGGGGGGCCGGCGCCCGGGCCCCGCGACCCGGGAGCCGTGCCGGTGCGCGCCCGCGATGTTGCCCAGCAGCGGCGTGGGGTCCGGATCCCCGGGACGCGGCGTGACCTCGAGGGTCGCGCCGGTCCCGGAGACCCGGAAGGCTCCCCAGTGCGAGCTGCCGGTGCTGCTCACTGCTCGACGACGCCCAGCTCGGCGAGCAGGTCGGCGCGCAGCGCGACGAACTCCGCGTGGCCCCGGGAGCGGGCCTGCGCCGACACCTGGTGGTCCGCGGCGATCCGGCCGTCGCGCATGGTCAGCACCCGGTCGGCCAGCAGCACCGCCTCGTCGACGTCGTGCGTGACCAGCAGCACCGCCGGCCGATGCCGGGAGATCAGGTCCCGGACCAGCCCGTGCATCCGGATCCGGGTGAGCGCGTCCAGGGCCGCGAACGGCTCGTCCAGCAGCAGCAGCTCGGGCTCGCGGACCAGGGCCCGGGCCAGAGCGACCCGCTGGGCCTCGCCGCCGGACAGGGTCAGCGGCCAGGCGTCGGCGTGGTCGCCCAGGCCGACCTCCTCCAGCGCGGACTGGGCGCGGGACCGGGCCGTGGCCCGCGGCAGATTCAGGGCCACGTTGCGCCAGACCTTCTCCCAGGGCAGGAGCCGGTGCTCCTGGAAGACCACGGTGGACGAAGACGGCACGACGAGGTCACCGCCGTCGAGCCGGTCCAGGCCCGCGAGGGTACGCAGCAGCGTCGTCTTGCCGCACCCGCTCTTGCCGAGCAGGGCCACGAACTCGCCCCGGCGGATCTCGAGGTCGAGCTCGTGCAGGACGGTGCGGTCGCCGTACCGCCGGGTGACCGAGCTGGCCCGCACCGCGGGCGCGTCCACCGCCGTGGTCACAACTTCACCGCGTGGTCCGCGATATTGATCTTGCCGCTGAGCACCTTCCGCTCGCTCAGCCAGTCGGCGCCGGCCTGCAGCTGGGCGATGCCGTCGTCGTTGATCAGGCTCCAGGTGGTCTGCACGTTGCCGGCCACGATCTTCTGCACCACGGCGTCGGGGTACTTGGAGACGGCGTTGCCGATCTTCTGCGCCTCGGCCTGGTTGGCGTTGACCCAGTCGGCCTCGGCCTTGTACGCGGCGATGACCTTGCGGATGGTGTCCGCCTCCTTCTTCGCGTAGTCCTCGCGGACCAGGTACGTCGAGAAGTCGATCTGCTTGTCCAGCTCGTCGCCGTCGGTGAAGATGCGCTTGGCGCCGTACTGCACCTCGGCCAGCTCCATCGGGCCGGACCAGATGCCCCACGCGTCCACCTTGCCACTGCCGAAGGCGGGTGCGGCGTCCGGCGGGTTCAGATAGGTGAAAGTCACCGAGTCCCGCGGCACGTTGTACTTCTCCAGCGCGGCGACGAGCAGGAACTCGCCCAGCCCGGCCTTGTTGACGGCGACGTTCTTGCCGGCCAGGTCCGCGACCTTGGTGATGCCCGAGTTCGGCAGGGCCAGGATCGACGACAGCCGCGGCTTGGCGGTGGCCCAGGCGACGTACTTGAGCTTGTTGCCCGACAGCAGCGCCTGGTCGGCCGGGGTGGAGCTGCCACCGAAGCTGAAGTCGGCGGTGCCGGTGGCGACGGCCTGCAGGGTGGGGGCGTGGTTCGGGAAGGGGCCGACCCACTCCACGTCGATGCCCTGGTCCTTGAGTGTCTGCTCGAACACGCCCCGGGTCTTGGGCACCGAGATCGCGCCGTAGGTCAGCCGGACCTTCTTACGACCGTTGGCCTCCGCCGCGTTGTCGCCGCAGGCCGCGAGCACGGGTAGAGCGAGTGCGGCTCCCAGCAGTGAGCGGCGGGACAGTGTCACTTCTTACCTCCGGAGTAGTTCGGGTGCCAGGCCAGGAGACGGCGCTCCAGGGCCCGGGCGATGAGATCGGTGCTCAGACCGATGAGCGCGTACAGGACGATGACCAGGACGATCACGTCGGTCTGGAGGAACTCGCGGGCGTTGGTGGCCATGAAGCCGATGCCGGCGGGCGCGCCGACGGTCTCGGCGATGACCAGGGCCAGCCACGCGTTGGTCAGCGCCAGCCGCACGCCCAGCAGGACGGACGGCAGCGCGCCGGGCAGGATCACCGTGCGGACCAGCCGGAGCCGGGGCAGGCCGATGACCCGGCCCATCTCCAGCAGCTTGGGGTCGACCTGGCGGATGCCGAGCACGGTGTTGAGGTAGATCGGGAACAGGGTGCCGAGCGCGACCAGGAAGTAGCGGCCGCTCTCGCCGACGCCGAACCACACCATGACCAGCGGCAGGATCGCCAGGAAGGGGATGGCCCGGACGATCTGGATGTTGCGGTCCACGATGGCCTCGGCGAGCCGGGAGAAGCCGGTCAGCACGCCCAGCACCAGGCCGATGCTGCCGCCGATGGCCAGGCCGATGGCGGCGCGCTTGAGGCTCTCCCACAGGTGGGTGGGCAGCTCGCCGGTCTCGGTCAGCCGCCAGGCGGTGACCCCGACCGAGCTCGGGGCCGGCAGGACGTTGGGGGCGATGATCCCGGCCCGGGCCAGCAGCTCCCACGTGAGCAGCAGCAACAGCGGAACGACCCAGGAGATCACCCGGTACGGCAGCCCTCTCCGGCGCGTCCCGCCGGGGGCCGGTGTGCTCGTGGTCGCCGCCGGCGGGCTGACCGGGGCGGCGATGGTGGGAGTGGACATGGCCGGAACTCTGACTCATCCAAGTTCTGCATGTCAACTGAACCCCATAGGTTTACTAGGATATGGGATCACCGTTGACACTCGTGCTGCAAGGAGGGCACGGTTGGGGCCATGCCCACCCCCGCTGCGGATGCCCAGGCTCTGCCGACGCCCCGCCTTTCCCACCTGGTGGACGTGACCGCGGCCCTGGCTGCCCACGCCGAGCAGCACGACCGCACCGCCGACCTGCCGCTCGCCGGCCTGGCCGTGGCGCACGAGGCCGGACTGCTCACCCTCACCGTCGGCGCCGAGCACGGCGGTCCGGGCGGTGGCCTGGCCGACACTGTGCGCGTCCTCACTGCCCTGGGCCGCGGCGACCCGTCGGTCGCCCTGATCAGCGCGATGACTCTCTTCGCGCATGCCGCCTCGGCCGCCTGGCCGGCCGACCTCTATGCCGAGGTGCTGGCCGAGTCGGCGCGGCGGCCCACCCTGATCAACTCCCTGCGGGTCGAGCCCGACCTCGGCACCCCGGCCCGCGGCGGCCTGCCGGCCACCACCGCCCGGCGGACCGCGGGCGGCTGGGAGCTCACCGGCCACAAGATCTTCTCCACCGGCGCGATCGGGTTGCGCTGGATGCAGGTCTGGGCCCGGACCGACGAGGATCCGGTACGGACGGGAGCGTTCCTGGTCCGCACCGACTCCCCCGGCATCACCGTCGAGCGCACCTGGGACCACCTGGGCCTGCGCGCCTCCCGCAGTGACGACGTGACCTTCAACCGGGTTCCCGTACCGCTGGGGGCGACGCTGGAGCTGGCCGAACCGGGAGCACCCGGCGCGGACCCCGGTGGCCTGCGCGCCTGGAACGCCCTCGGCATCGCCGCCATCTACCTCGGGGTGGCCGCCGCGGCCGTCGACTGGCTCACCGGCTACCTGCGGGAACGCGTGCCCACCAACCTCGGCAAGCCGCTGGCCTCGCTCCCCCGCTTCCAGAGTGAGGTCGGCCTGATCTCCGCCCAGCTGCTCACCGCGACGACGCTGGTCGACAGCATCGCCCAGGCGATCGACCGCGGCGAGCCGGTGGACGCGGCCCGGCCGGGCCTGGCCAAGACCGTCGCCACCACCGCCGCCATCGAGGCCGTGCAGCGCGGGGTGGCCCTCATCGGCAACGCCGGGCTCAGCCGCCGGCACCCGCTCGAGCGCCATCTGCGCGACGTGCTCTGCGGACGCATCCACACCCCGCAGGACGACGTCGTCCTCACCGCCGCCGGTCGCGCCCAGCTCGAGAGGAATTCCTGATGACCGTCGAGTTCGTCGGCATGATCGGCACCCGGGACGTGTCCGAGACCCGTGCGCCCAGCGGGCCACCGATCGATCCCGGGTACGTGCGGCGCTTCAGCCGGGCGCACGAGGACGGCGGCTTCGACCGGGTGCTGATCGGTTACGGCTCGTCCACGCCGGACGGGACGCAGGTCGCCGCGTACGCCGCCGCGCACACCGAACGCCTCGGGCTGCTGATCGCCCACCGGCCCGGCTTCGTCGCCCCGACCACCGCCGCGCGCACCTTCGCGACGCTGGACCAGCTCTCCGGCGGCCGGGTCGCCGTGCACACCATCACCGGCGGCTCGGACGCCGAGCAACGCCGCGACGGCGACTACCTGGGCAAGGACGACCGGTACGCCCGCACCGAGGAGTACCTGCGGATCCTGCGCCGCGCCTGGTCGTCGCCGGAGCCGTTCTCGCACGAGGGCCGCTTCTACCGCTTCGAGAACTTCTCGCTGCAGGCCCAGCCGGCCCACCGGATCCCGCTGTACTTCGGCGGCTCGTCGCCGGCGGCGTACCGCACCGGCGGCGCGGTCGCCGACGTCTTCGCCCTCTGGGGTGAGCCGCTGAAGGAGACCGCCGAGCAGATCGCCGCCGTGCAGGCCTCGGCGGCCGCGGCCGGGCGCGGCCCGCTGGGCATCAGCGTCTCGTTCCGGCCGATCCTGGCCGCGACCGACGAGCTGGCCTGGCAACGAGCCGAGCGCATCCTGGCCACCATCACCGAGAGCAAGGGCGGCAAGGGCTCCTTCACCGGTGACAAGACCCGTGTGCTGGGCGGGCCGCACCCCGAGAACGTCGGCTCGCAACGCCTGCTCGCGGCCGCGGCCAAGGGTGACCGGCACGACCGGGCACTGTGGACGGCCACCGCGCTGGCCAGTGGCGCCCAGGGCAACTCGACCGCCCTGGTCGGCTCGCCCGAGACCGTGGCCCGCGCCCTGCTGGACTACGTCGACCTCGGCGTCACCACGATCCTGATCCGCGGCTACGACCCCGTCGACGACGCGGTCGACTACGGCCGGCACCTCATCCCGCTCGTCAGGCAGGAACTAGCTCACCGCTCCCTCGTCGCCGCTTAGGGGACCACCATGACCGTCACCCCTCTCCACCAGGACCGTGCCGTGGACGCCGATCTCTTCCGGGCGCTGCTGCGCCGTCACGCCGCCGCCGTCGTCGTGATCACCGCCCCCGGCGAGCCCCCGGCCGGCTTCACCGCCACCTCGTTCACCTCCGTCTCGCTCGACCCGCCGCTGGTCTCGTTCTGCCTGGCCAAGACCGCCTCGGCGTGGCCGGCGGTGGAGTCGGCGAACACCATCGCCGTGCACGTGCTGACCTTGGAGCAGGAACACGTGGCACGCACGTTCGCGACCCGGGGCATCGACCGCTTCGCCGCGCACGGCGCCTGGCGGCCCGGACCGGACGGGGTGCCGCTGCTCGACGGTGTGCTGGCCCGCATCGTGTGCCGGGTGACCCAGCGGGTGGCGGCCGGCGACCACACCATCGTGCTGGCCGCGCCGGAACTGGGCGAGCACCACGAGGACACGACGGTCACCCCGCTCGTCTACCACGACGGCACGTACGCGCACCTCAAGCGGTCGGCGTAGATGGAGTTCCACTGGTTCCTGCCGACCGCCGGGGACAGCCACGGCATCACCAGCGGCGGGCAGGCGGCCGCCACCGTCACCACCGAACGCCCGCCCGAGCTGGGCTACCTGGCGCTGGTGGCCCGCGCGGCCGAGCGCCTCGGCTTCACCGGCGTGCTCACCCCGACCGGCACGTTCTGCGAGGACGCGTGGCTCACCACGGCCGCACTGCTCACCGAGACGTCCTCGCTGCGGTTCCTGGTCGCGTTCCGGCCCGGGCTGGTGTCGCCGACGCTGGCCGCCCAGATGGCCTCGACCTACCAGCGGATCTCCGGCGGCCGGCTGATGCTCAACGTGGTCACCGGCGGTGAGTCCACCGAGCAGCGCCGCTTCGGCGACTGGCTGGACCACGACCAGCGGTACGCCCGGACCGCCGAGTTCGTCCAGGTGCTGCGGGGCGCCTGGTCGGGTGAGCCGTTCAACTTCACCGGCGAGCACTACCGGATCGAGGGGGCGACGACGCGGCAGCCGCCGGACCCCGTACCCCCGATCTTCTTCGGCGGGTCGTCACCGCCGGCGTTGCGGGTGGCCGCCGAGCACGTCGACACGTACCTGACCTGGGGTGAACCACCGGACGCGGTCGCCGCCAAGCTGGCCGCGGTGCGCGCGCTGACCGACCGCCGGCTCACGTACGGGATCAGGCTGCACGTCATCACCAGGGACACCGCCGACGAGGCCTGGGCGGCGGCGCGCGCCCTGCTCGACCGGGTGCCGGAGGCCGCCGTCGCCGCGGCCCGGGAGCGCTTCGCCCGTACCGAATCCGAGGGTCAGCGCCGGATGGCGCAGCTGGCCGGCGGCGACTCGCTCGAGGTCTCCCCCAACCTGTGGGCCGGCTTCGGCCTGGTCCGGCCGGGCGCGGGCACCGCGCTGGTCGGCAGCCACGCCGAGGTCGCCGAGCGGCTCACCGAGTATCACGCGCTCGGCATCGACCACTTCATCCTGTCCGGACAACCACACCTGGAGGAGGCCTACCGCTTCGGCGAGGGCGTCCTCCCCCTGCTGAAACTGGGAGCAAACGGATGAGCGGAATCGTCGTCGTCTCGGGAAACCCGCGGCCCGGATCGCGGACCTCCGTGCTGGCCTCGGCCGTCGGGGAGGCGCTGGGCGGTGCCGCCACCGTGGTGGAGGTCGGTGCGCTCGGTGCGGGCCTGCTGACCCCGGGAGACACCGCCACGGCGGCCGCGGTGACGGCGGTCCGCGAGGCTGACCTGCTCGTCGTCGCCACACCGACCTACAAGGGCAGCTACACCGGGGTGCTGAAGGTGCTGCTCGACCAGCTGCCCGCCAATGCGCTCGCCGGCAAACGGGCCGTACCGGTGGTGACCGCCGGTGTGGCTCCACAAGCGGCGGCGGCCGCGGCCCTGCTGGCGCAGCTGCTCGCCGAGCTGGGCGCCGAGGTCGCGCCCGCGCTGCCGGTGGTCGAGGCGGACCTGCCCGAGTCGGCGGCGATCGCGGAGAAGTACGCGGCGTTGCACGGCGGGTGATTGGCGGCGGCTTGCCACGATGACGCCATGGAGATCCTCGTGACCGTCGCGCTCGTCGTGCTGCTGGTCGGCCTGATCCTGCTGGGCCTGGCCTCCTCGGCGAACTCCCGGCGCGAACAACTGCGGACGGCCGCCCGGCTCACCGCGATCGAGCAGAAGCTCGACGCGGTGGTCGGGCACCTCGGCATCACCGTCCGCGAGCGGGAGCTGCCCGAGGTGCTCCGGCTGATCTTCGCGGACCAGCGGGTGGCGGCGATCAAGGCCTACCGCGACGAGACCGGCGCCACCCTGCTGGAAGCGAAGAACGCGGTCGACGCTATGGCTGCCCGGCACGGGCGTTGACGCGGCGCCGCTCCCGCAGCCTCGCGGCCCCGGCCAGCAGTCCCGCGACGGCCATCGAGACGGCTCCCCAGAACAGCAGCGAGCCCACGGCGTTCCCGTCGAACCAGGCCCCGTACGCCAGCACGGTTGCGACCGCCACCACGAC
>NZ_JBEZGQ010000351.1:0-7685 GCF_040650095.1 Actinoplanes sp. NPDC048791
CATGGCCGGGGTGGCCGCGGCGGCGGGCGCCGTCTGGAAGAGCGCCCCCGCCGCGGCTCCGAGCACCGTCAGCGCGATGGTGCCTGCTGCTCGCGTCACAACCCGCATGTCCGAACGCCCCCCGACGTGTCGCCGTTCACCTACACCGGAGACATCGTCGCAACCGGGCTGCTCCTAAGAAGTTCCCGCGCCGAAACCTGGAGAAATACGGACCGTTCGGGCAGGTCGGGTTGCCGATCGGTCAGGCGGCGGTCGCGGCCCACATGGCGGTGAACGCGGCCGCCTCCCCGGCCAGCCAGCTCTCCACGTCGCCCGGGCGGGCTCCCGGGTCGATCCGGTGGGTGGTGCCGCGGCGCAGGTCGACCAGCACCGGCTCGGCGTTGGGCAGGATCTGGTCCATGTGGCGGGCCATCAGGTGCAGGGTCGCGGTGACCGCCTCCGGGGTGGGCGGCTGCTCGTCGAAGTGCAGCCGGACAGCCTCGCGCCGGCCGTCGGCGTACCGCAGGCCGAAGTGGGGGTTGATCTTGACCGCCAGCGGGCCGACCGAGGCCAGCGCGTCGCGGGTCTGTGCGAGGCCGACGCCCTCCGGGTCGCCGAGAGAGTGCAGGTAGGTCGTCGCTCCGGCGCTGACCGCCTCGTAGAGTGGCTTCCACCGCGGCTTGACGAGGTCGACGACCCCGTTGAGGTAGCTGCCGCCGGTGCGGAACGCGATGTCGGCCTTGAGGGCCTTGACGAGCTGGCCGTGCGGGTTGAAGCCGGTGCGCCGCTCGCGCTGGCGGCGCAGTCCGCCGACGAAGGTGGCCTTCGCCGGCCCGGTGCGGGCGACGTAGCGGGTGAAACCGAGCATCGTCGCGTAGGGCGGGATCAGGGTGGTGGAACTGGTCGAAACGGGCGTCGTCAAGGTGATCTCCCCGCAGCTCAGCGCTTGTTTTAGTACACACATACTAATCGACGGGTACGACATTCCCCAAGCGCTGTGGTGACCGTGCGGGTGCGTTCTGTAATCACGACATACTGGAGCGATGGCCCTGCTCCGTGTTGACTTCTCGTCCGAGACTCTCGCGCTCGGCACCTCGATGACCGTCGTGCTGCCCGAGCGGGCGAGCACCCAGATCGGCATCACCGGTCACGACACCGCCGCGCCGCCACCGGTGCTCTATCTGCTGCACGGACTGACCGACGACGACACCGCCTGGACCCGCTACACCTCGCTCGAGCGGTACGCCGCCGCCCGCGGCCTGGCCGTGGTCATGCCCCAGGTGCACCGCAGCTTCTACGCCGACGAGACGCACGGGTCCCGGTTCTTCACGTTCCTGTCCGAGGAGCTGCCGGCGGTGGTCTCGTCGTTCTTCCGGGTCTCGACCCGCCGCGAGGACACCTTCGTGGCCGGCCTGTCGATGGGCGGCTACGGCGCGCTGAAGTGGGCCCTGCGCGAGCCGCACCGATTCGCCGCCGCGGCCAGCCTCTCCGGTGCCCTCGACGTGGCCGGCATGCAGCAGCACGACGACCGCCCGCACATCGTGGAGCTGCTCGGCCGGGTCTTCGACCGCCCGCTGGCCGGCACCGACGACGACCTGCTGCACCTGGTGGCCACCGCCGACCGCCGGGAGCTGCCCCGGCTCATGCTGCGGTGCGGCACCGAGGACCACCTGCGCGCCGCCAACGAGCGCTTCGTGGCGGCCTGTCGCGAACACGGCGTCGACCTCGACGCCGCGTTCGGACCGGGTGCGCACGAGTGGGGTTACTGGGACGCCGAGATCCAGACCGTCCTGGACTGGCTGCCCCTGAAGAACTAGGACAGCAGAACTAGGGCTGGAGGGCGCCGGCCATCCGGGCCTGCTCCTCGAGGACCTCGTTCATCCGGGCCTGGACCGCGTCCATCTGCCCGATCGTGTCGCTGGTGGTCAGGATGCCGGCGGAGACCGTACGGGCGCTGTTCTGGATCCCGGTGATCTGCTCGGCGACCCGCTGGGTGGCCTCGGCGGTCTCCCGGGCCAGGTCCTTGACCTCGCCCGCCACCACCGCGAAACCGCGGCCGACCTCGCCGGCCCGGGCGGCCTCGATGGTCGCGTTGAGGGCGAGCAGGTTGGTCTGGTCGGCGATCGACGAAATGATCTTGATGACGTCGCCGATGGCCGTGGAGGCGTTGCCCAGGGCCTCGACCTCGTGGGTCATGTCCGAGGCGCGGTTCACCGCGTCCTGGGCCACCCGGGTCGCGTCGTCGCTGGCCGCGCGCAGCCGCGAGACGGTGTCCAGCAGGGCCCGGGCGCTCTCCTGGGCCGCCTCCGTCGCTCGCACGATGTCGAGCCGCTGCGACACCAGCTGGGCCACGTTGCGCAGGGCGGACGCCCGGGACTCGGACAGGTCGATGAACTCGGAGGTGAAGAAGTCCATCGTGCCGATGATGCGGCCGTGGCTCACGATCGGGAAGCAGACCCCCGACCGGACCCCGGCGCGCTGCGCGGCGGGCGCCCGGACGCAGTCGGTGAGCTCGCCGATGTCGCGGACGAAGACCAGGTCCTTGGCGCGCCAGGCGCGGCCGGACAGGCCGACGCCCTCGGCGAAGGTGGCGGCCAGCGTCACCTTGCGGAACTCGTCGCCGGCCGAGCCGGACTCGACCTGGAAGCGCAGCACGTGCTCGTCGTCGTCGACCTCCCAGTACGACCCGTACGCCCAGCCGAACGACGTGCGCACCGAGTCCAGGGCGATCCGCAGGGCCGCCGAGGAGTCGGTCGCGTCGCCGAGCGCGGTGACCACGTTGGTCACCGCGAGCCGGTCGTCGGCGATCTGGCGCAGTTCGGCGGTGGCGACGGCGTTGAACCGGGCCTGCTCGGCGATCCGGGCGATCGACGCCCACTTCTCGCTGCGCGGCCCGTCGATGTAGAGCGGCTCGGCCGAGTAGTACTCCAGCACCGCGACCTGCTGATTGCGGTGCATGACGGGGATCACCACCGCGGCCGCCATGCCGGCCCGGCCCGCCGCCTGGCAGCGCCGGCAGTCGGCGCAGTCGGCCATCGAGCTCAGGTACACGAACTGCTTCGTGCGCCAGGCCTTGCCGACCAGGCCGACGTCGGCCGGTACGGGACCGGCAGGCACCGCGGACCGCAGCTCGCCGGTGATCGGTCCGGTCTCGTACTCGATGCAGACGTTGCCCTTGCCGTCGGGCAGCCAGACCGCGCCGTAGCTGAAGTTGTGCGACTGGACCGTGCTGTCCACCGTGATCCGCCAGGTCGACGCCAGATCCTGGGCCCGCTCGAGATCCGTGACCAGCTTCTCGAGGCTCTCGACGTCACGAGGGACCGGGCGCAGAGCCGCCCCGTTCGACCGCTGCGACCGAAATGGTGCCACCTGTATCCCCCATGCCTCACCGAGTATCCCCGCCCGATTGCTCTCATCATCGGGCAGTCCGGGCTGGTGGGGGTGGGTTTCGCGAAGCCGGTGCGGGCTCAGCCCTGGTCGTTGTCGCGGCTCTGCTCGGCCAGGAAGCGCTCGAGCTCGGCGCCGAGCTCCTCGGCGGTCGGCAGCGGCCCGCTCGACTCGGCCAGCAGGTTGCCCTGCCGTCCGCGCAGGAACGCGTCGTACTGCTCCTCCAGCGACAGCACCAGCCGGCTGGCCTGCTCGTCGTCGGCGACCTGCTTGTCGACCTCCTGGCGGACGACCAGGGCGGCCTCGCGGAGCCGGCCGGTGGGCAGGGCCAGCCCGGTGGTCCGGGAGACGGAGTCCAGCAGCAGCTCGGCGGCGGCCGGGTACGTGGTCTGGGCCAGGTAGTGCGGCACGTGGGCGGCGTACCCCATGGCGTCGTGCCCGGACTCGCCCAGCCGGAACTCCAGCAGGTTGCCGACGCTCGCCGGGACCTGGACGCGCTGCAGCCAGGACTCGCGGTCGCCGAGCAGGCGCTGGTCGGTGGCGTGCGCGGTGACGCTCACCGGGCGGGTGTGCGGCACGGCCATCGGGATGGCGTTGAGGCCGACGGTCAGGTTGACCCCGAAGCGCTCGATCAGGCCGGTCACGGCGGCGATGAAGCGTTCCCACTGCAGGTCCGGCTCGGGCCCCGCGAGCAACAGGAACGGGGTGCCCAGCTGGTCGCGGACGAGGTGCAGGGCCAGGCTCGGCTCCTCGTAGCTCTCCCAGTGGTCCTCGACGAAGATCATGGAGGGCCGGCGGGACCGGTAGTCGAGCAACTGGTCGATGTCGAAGGTCGCCAGGACCTGGGTGTCCAGGTGCTCCAGCAGATGTTCGCGGGAGAGCTGGATCGCGCTCCCGGCGTCGACGAACCCGGTCAGCGCCTGCACGAGCACCGGCTCGTCCAGGTCGGGCAGGTCGTCGGCCAACTCGTAGAGCCCTTGTGGGTCGAGCACGCTGCGGACCTCCTCGAGATGCGCCCGCGGGGGCGGGCCATGTGGTGGGAACACCGGGCCGCGCGTGTTCATTCCTGCTCCCGCGCGCGAGGATCGGTGCATGTCTGATCTTTCCCTACGGCCGATGGTGCCCGGTGACGCGGCGGCCGTGCTGGCGATCTACCAGGCGGCGCTCGACGGCGGCGACGCCAGCTTCGAGACGACAGCGCCGGACTGGGCCGCCTTCGACGCGGGCCGGCTGGCGGATCATCGCTGGGTCGCCGAGGCCGGCGGCGCCGTCCTGGGCTGGGTCGCTGTCACCAGGGTCTCACCCCGGCCGGTGTACGCGGGAGTCGTCGAGCACAGCGTCTACGTCGACGCCGGGGCTCAGGGCCGGGGCGTGGGACGGACGCTGTTGCAGCGGCTGTTCACCTCGACCGAGGCGGCCGGCATCTGGACCATCCAGTCCGGCATCTTCCCCGAGAACGAGGCCAGCCTGGCGCTGCACCGGCGTACCGGGTTCCGGGTCATCGGCACCCGCGAGCGGGTCGGCCGGCACCACGGCCGCTGGCGGGACGTGGTGCTGCTGGAACGGCGCAGCCCGGTGGTGGTGTGAATGGCTCAGACGGCGAGCACCCGGGCGGCCTCGAGGTGCTCGGTGACCTGCTGCGGGGACAGCGGGCGGGAGAAGTGATAGCCCTGGGCGAAGCGGTAGCCCAGCCGGTACAGCGTCTCGGCCTGTTCGGCCGTCTCCACGCCCTCGGCGATGGCCTGCAGGTGCAGCCCGTTGGTGATCTGGATCATGGCGGTGGCGATGACCGCCTCCTCCGAGCGCCCGCCGATGCCGTCCACGAAGGACTTGTCGACCTTGAGGGTGTCGGCCGGGCAGGTGCGCAGCAGCCCGAGTGACGAGTGCCCGGTGCCGAAGTCGTCCAGCGCCACCTTGACGCCGAGCGTGACCAGGCTCTGCAACGTGTCCAGGGCCACGCCGCCGTCGAACACCGCGGTCTCGGTGACCTCGACGACCAGCTTCTCCGGGTCGAAGCCGCTGTCCGCGAGCGCCGCCCGTACGTCCGCGGCGAAGCCCGGCTCCCGCAGCTGCCGGGCCGACACGTTGACGCCGATCTCGCCGGGCGCCCCCGATCCGAAGACGTCCTGCCACTCGGCGGCCTGGCGCAGTGCGGTCCGCAGGATCCAGTCGCCCAGCGGCACGATCAGGCCGGTGCGCTCGGCGATCGGGATGAACACGTCCGGGCCGATGAAGCCGCGCTCGGGGTGCTTCCAGCGGATCAGTGTCTCCAGTGAGGTCCACTCGCCGTCGGGCAGCGAGACGATCGGCTGGTAGACCAGCGTGAAGTCGCCGTTGTCCAGCGCCTGGCGCAGTTCGGCGCCGAGCTGGGCGTCGGCCGCCTGGTCCTGCTCGAGGCGGGCGTCGTAGACCGCGTGCCGGCCCTTGCCGCGCTCCTTGGCGGCGTACATCGCCAGGTCGGCGCGGCGCAGCAGCTCCTGCGGGCTGGCCTCCGGCCACACCTCGGCGAGCCCGATGCTGGCCTTGACCAGCAGGTCGTAGCCCAGCGCGTGCACCGGGCGGGTCAGCGACTCGGCGATGCGGTCCAGCACCTCGGTCGCCTCGGCCAGGCGCAGCCCGCGCAGCAGCAGACCGAACTCGTCACCGCCGAGGCGGGCCACCACGTCGTCCTCGCGGACCGCCTCACGCAGCCGCTGCGCGACCACCACCAGCAGGGCGTCGCCGACGGCGTGACCGAGCCGGTCGTTGATCGCCTTGAAGTCGTCGAGGTCGATCAGCGCCAGGCTCAGGGTGTCGCCCGCCCCGGCCCCGGTCTCGGCCAGCGCCGCGCGGGTCTGCTGCTCGAACAGGGTGCGGTTGGCCAGGTCGGTGAGCGCGTCGTGGGTGGCGCGGTGGGTGAGCCGGCGCTGGTAGCCGTTGAGCTCGACCAGGTTGGCGTCCACCCGGCCGAGCAGCCGGCCGTTCTCGGACAGCGCGTTGACCTGGCGCAGCACGACCAGCGCGGTCAGCAGCACCGCGGCCAGCGCGACGGTGAGCACGGCCCCGCCGGCCTGGCTGCTGACCGTCAGCAGCAGGGCGTCGGTGGCGGCGACGGCCAGGTACGGCACGACGCTGAAGGGCCGGCGGCGGCGTTCGGGCTGCGGGACCCCGGCGGCCCGGCGTTGCCGGTCGGCGGCGAACGCCACGAACAGCAGCGTCGCCGGTACGAACATCTGCGACCCGCTCAAGCCCGGGTGCAGGTCGAACAGCAGCGGGAACAGTCCGCCGCCGACGGCGCCGACCGCCGCCGCGGCCGCGAGCAGCCGCAGGGCGATGCGGTCCACGCCGCCGAAGCCGCTGAGCGCGACCTTGACGAAGGCCAGCGAGCCGACCAGGCCCAGGGCCATCAGCATGATCACCGGTACGGCGGCCGGCCCCTCGGCGTCCCAGGCGTTCACCACCTGGAGCAGCATGTACCAGGAGAAGATGCCGACCGTGATGCTGATGGTCGCGGCGTCGAGCAGGAAGCGGACCATGATCCGGTCCTTGCTCTCCCGCTTGGCCATCGGCAGCCGCAAAAGGGCCCAGAGCAGCACCATCATGGCCAGCGCGTAGCAGATCGAGGTCGGCACGTCGTGCTGCTGGTCCAGCCGGCCGGGGTTCAGCACGGTGAAGCGGGCATCGCCGGCCAGGCCCAGCACGATCAGGACGCAGACCACCGCCAGCGAGCGCCACACGCGCCGGGTCACCCGGTCCAGCCCGGGGGTGAAGGCGGTGCGCCAGCAGGCCCAGCCCGCGATCGCGGTACCGATCATGGCGGGCATCCAGCCCCACACCACCTGGCTGCGCTGCGCGGCGTAGTTCGCCACGAAGACGCCGATCGACACGACCAGTACGGCGACAGCAGTGATCAGCATCGGTGTCGGCCGCAGCCGTTCCACCTGCCGTTCCTCGCCCGTCGTCATGCCTGCGTCGTCCTTCCGCCGCGAATGGGTGCCTGCGCAGGCCTCATCGGTCGCCCGGTGCACGGGATGAGCGAAAACCGGGGCGTCGAGCGTCACCGCACGGCTGCACAGCGTGGGATCTCGTCAACCGTTGCCGTGCACGTGCAGCTGCACGGCACAATGGAACGAGATCCCCCTCTCGACCCCTCGGAGTGATCTGGTGACCGATCCCGCCGTACCCGCCCTCCCGACCCCGCCGAACGCCTCTGACCAGGGCCCGGACCCGGCCGGCCCACCCGGGACGCTGTGGGCCCGGATGAAGGCCGACCCGCAGTACGCCCCGGAGCACCTCGCCCTGGAGGCGGTCCGCCGGCTCGGCCCCGAGGCGCAGCGCTG
>NZ_JBEZGQ010000352.1:0-7659 GCF_040650095.1 Actinoplanes sp. NPDC048791
CTGTACGCGCTGGTCATCAAACAGCTGCGGCCGGGATCGTGCACGCCGACGGTGCCGGCGGGCATCGTGGACCCGCCGAGCGCGCGGACCAGCGACCAGGCCCGGGTCTTCATCGACCGGCAGGCCACCGAGGACCAGCGCAACCTGGCCCAGGCGGCGATCTGGCGCGGCCTGGGTGGCAGCCCGAGCTTCGCCGGGGACCCGCGGGCGCCCGGTTTCCTGAGCCCGTACTGCGCTCACGGCCGGGTCGACTCCGCGGTCGCCGAGAAGCTGCCCAGCCACTGGAGCGTCGAGCTGGCCAGCCCCGGGCTGTTCGCCGGGCTGGCGGCCGAGATGATGGCGATGCCCGGCGTGGTGGCCGTCCAGCACGTCCCGGACTGAGCCTGGGAGTAGTGCCCGAGCTGCCGCAACCTTCGTGCTGACGGTTGCGGCGGCCGCTGTCGCTCTCGCCCCATCGGGTCCATCAGCCGCCGACACCGCGTTCACGCTGCCCGGGCCGTCCGGGCCGTACGCCGTCGGCCGGGATGTCCTGCACCTGGTCGACCGGTCCCGGTCTGACCCGCGGGTGCCCGCCAGATCCCGAGAACTGATGGTGTCGATGTTCTACCCGGCGACGGCCCACTCCGGCCGCCCGGCGCAGTACCTCACCACCACCGAGGCCGGCCTGTTCCTGGCGGACCGCGACGGGCCACTCGATCGGCGGCAACGCCGCGTCGGCGACCATGGCAGTCGACCGTCGCGTCCGGGCCGGCATCAACATGGACGGCACGTTCTTCGCCCCGGTCCCCGCCGGCGGCCTCGACGGGCGCCCGTTCCTGCTGCTCGGCCAGCCCGACCACATCCCGGGCGGCACCGACGACACGTGGGACTCTGCCTGGAGCCGCCTCGACGGCTGGAAGCGCTGGCTCATCGTCACCGGCGTCGGGCACCTCAACTTCAGCGACACCGCGGTGCTGGCCGACCAGGCCGACCTCCCGGACACCGGCTCGCCCCTGCCCGGCGACCGGACAGCGCGGATCGTGCGCGACTACGTGACCGCGTTCTTCGACCGGCACCTGCGCGGCGTGCCCCGGCCGCTGCTGGACGGCCCCACCCCGCACAATCCTGAGGTGGTCTTCCACCCCTGACGCACGGAGGTGTCAACGTGTTCGCACTCGTGGTGCGGTTCGAATGCCGGGACGAGGCCGCGGCGGCCAGTTTCGACGAGCTCACCGCCGTGGTGGTACAGCAGATCACCGAACGCGAACCGGGCACGCTCATCTACGCCACGGCCGCGGTCGAGGGTGAGCCGCTGGCCCGGGTGTTCTACGAGGTGTACCGGGACCGTGACGCCTTCCAGGCCCACGAGCAGGCCGGACACGTCCGGGACTTCCACGCGCGCAAGGATCCCCTGCTCAGTGGCACCCGGGTCGAGTTCCTCGCCCCGGGTGCCGCCAAAGGCCTGGACCAGGGACGGATCTAGGCTGGTCACATGCCGACCACTCCCATGCCCGACGCCGTCCTCGACCTCCTCCGCCGGCCCAACCCGGCCGTCATGGCCACGGTGGCCGCCGACGGTCGCCCGGTGACCGTGGCCACCTGGTA
The DNA here is from genome assembly GCF_040650095.1 of Actinoplanes sp. NPDC048791. NCBI lineage: Bacteria > Bacillati > Actinomycetota > Actinomycetes > Micromonosporales > Micromonosporaceae > Actinoplanes > Actinoplanes sp. NPDC048791. Next base: position 1,585 of record NZ_JBEZGQ010000352.1, read on the forward strand.
TCTGCTGGAGGACGACGGCCGCGTGCTGCTGGGCCTCGACGCGACCCGGGCCCGCCTCAAGCACCTGCGCGCGGACCCGCGGATCTCCCTGACGGTGCTGGCCGAGGACGACTGGTACACCCACGTCAGCCTCCAGGGCCGCGTCGGACCGATCACCGAGGACGAGGGCCTGCGCGACATCGACCGGCTGGCCCGGCACTACATGGGTAGCGACTACCCGAACAGGGAGAGCCCGCGGGTGAGCACCCTGATGACGGTCGAACGCTGGCACGGCTGGGGAAAGATGCGCGAGCAGTGAGCCCTGGCCGGCCGGTGCCTGTGCAGGTGCACTGCCGGCTGACCGTCACGATCGAGGACGCTGGGGCTGTCGCCGCACTTGCGGTGCAGCGGCTCGGCGAGGCCGCCATCGACTGGGCGGAAGAGGAAGACGACCTGGCGACGGCGAGCGGGCAGCTCGGGGACGACCTGCTCGCTTGCGTCGCGAGCTTGGCCGACCCTGCGCGCATGTTCGACGGGATCCCGGGTGTGAGCGTCGAAGGCGGCCACATCTGGGCCGAGAGAGCCCGATAGTCCAGCTCTGCGCCGCTATCTCGCGGCTGACCTCTTGGACCTCGGCTGCGTGAAAACTTTTGTCTCCAGAGTGGAAAGTTGGATTACATACGGCAGAAGATATGGACGTGGCGTCGAAAGTGGATCAGGATGTTCACGTCTCTGAAGTGAGCTGGTAACAGGGGAGCGCCGTGAAACGTCTGCTAGTGGCTGCCTTACTCATCGGAACATTCACCGCCGCACCCGCGTATGCCGCCGACCTGCCGCCCCAGGAGCCAGGCGTCACGCTGCGGACCTATCACATCGGCCTGCCCCTCAACCGCGTCTGTGAGCTCAAGCCCGGCCAGACCCCCAATGTGGACAAATTGATGCCCACAGTGGACTGGTCGACCGCCGAGCAGTTCGGGCTCGAGGACGACTTCGTCACGCACGCGCTGGCCAATCTCACCGTGCCTGCCGACGGCGCCTACACGTTCCGGCTCACCAGTGACGACGGCTCGAAGTTGTGGGTCGGTGACACCCTCGTCGTCGACCATGACGGCCTGCACGGCGCCGAGCCCAAGGACGGTGCCGTCAACCTGACCGCGGGCGTGCACCCGGTGCGGGTCGAGCACTTCGAGCGCAACGGCGGCCAGCAGCTCACCCTCGCCTGGCGGCCGCCGGGCGCCGACGACTTCGCGGTCGTGCCGACCAGCGCGCTGAGCACCGACGCCGGCGTGGTCCGGGTGACCGCACCCGGGCAGAAGGAGTGTGTCGCCGGCACCGACGCTCCCGGCGACGGGCTGCCGCTGACCGCCGTGCACCCCGGCTACGACCTCACCGACCTGCGCCCGCCGGGCTTCGAGCCGCAGGTCACCGGCATCGCCTGGCGGCCCGACGGCAAGATGGTGCTCAGCACCTGGGGCGGCTCCGACAAGGTGGCCGGCGAGGTCTACCTGGTCGACAAGGTGACCGGCAAGACCGGTCCCGACAAGGTCACGTACCGCAAGATCGCCGACGGGCTCAAGGAGCCGATGGGCATCGCGGTGGTCGACAACATGGTCTACGTGTCCCAGAAGCACGAGCTCACCGAGCTGCGCGACACCAACGGCGACCAGGTGCTCGACACCCGCCGTACGGTGGCGGTGTGGCCGTTCGGCGGCAACTTCCACGAGTTCGCGTTCGGCCTGCTCTACAAGGACGGCAACTTCTACCTCAACCTGTCCGTGTCGATCAACCTCGGCGGCGCCACCACGGATCCGCAGCCGGTCGGCGGTCGCGGCACCAGCATCGTGGTCAACCGGCGCACCGGCAAGGTCACCACGGTGGCCGGCGGCCTGCGCACCCCGAACGGCATCGGCTGGGGGCCCGGCGGTGACCTCTACGTCACCGACAACCAGGGCGGCTGGCTCCCGTCGTCCAAGCTGCTCAAGATCAAGCAGGGTGCGTTCTACAACCACTACACCAACCCGGACGGCCCGTTCGACGCCGAACCGGTGACCCGGCCGGTGCTGTGGCTGCCACAGAACCAGATCGCCAACTCGCCGAGCACGCCCGTGCTGCTCAAATCGGGGCCGCACAAGGGGCAGCTGCTGATCGGGGACGTCACCTACGGCGGCCTGCAGCGGGCGTACCTGGAAACCGTGCACGGCCAGGAGCAGGGCGCGGTCTTCCGGCACACCCAGGGCCTGGAGGCCGGCATCAACGAGGTGTCGATCGGGCCGGACGGCGCGATCTATCTCGGCGGGCTCGGCGCCGAGGGCAACTGGGGCCAGGAGGGCAAGCTGCATTTCGGGTTGCAGAAGCTCACCCCCAACGGCAAGGACGTCTTCGACATGAAGACGATGAAGGCCACCGAGACCGGATTCAAGATCGAATACACCAAGCCGTTGTCCGACGCGACTGTCACCGCGCTGCCGACGGCGTACAAGGTGGAGCAGTGGCGGTACGCGGCGACCGCGCAGTACGGCGGCCCCGAAGTGGACAAGGAGACGCTGCCGGTCACCGCGGCCAAGGTCTCCAGCGATCGCAAGACCGTCACGCTGACCGTGGCCGGGCTGCGTCGCGATCGCGTGGTGCACCTGCGCTCGCCGCGCCCGTTCAGTGCCCGTGACGGTGAGACGCTGTGGAGCACCGAGGCCTGGTACACGATGAACGAGGTCCCCGGTGCGCAGGCGCAGCAGGTCTACTACGAGGCCGAGGAGGGCAACCGCGAGGGTGGGGCCGGGCTGGCCACGGATCACCGCGGCTACTCCGGCATCGGCTTCGCGGCCGGCTTCGGCTCGCTCAACTCCTCGACCACCATGCACGTCACCGTCGACAAGGCCGGCGACTACGAGGTCGGCCTGCGCTACTCCAACGGCCCGAACCCGTTCAGCGGCACCAAGACGGTGAGCGTGCACGTCAACGAGCGCAAGGTCCGCCAGGTCTCGCTGCCGTCGACGGTCACCTGGGACGAATGGGCGACCGCCACGGAGAAGCTGTCCCTGCGCAAGGGCCTGAACACGATCCAGTACCGGGTCGACGCCCTCGACACGGGCCACGTCAACCTCGACCTGATCAGCGTGCGCCGGGCCGGCCAGCGGATCACCCTGTTCGACGCGCACGGCCTCGACAACTGGCTGCACACGGACGGGCGGCTCCCGCAATGGCCGGCCGTCGCGGGCGGGGCGACCGAGGTGTGCTGTGGTGACCTGCGCACCAAGGACGCGTTCGGCGACTACAAACTGCACGTCGAGTTCAAGGTCCCGTTGCTGCCCCCGGACGTGACCGGGCAGAACCGTGGCAACAGCGGCGTCTACCAGCAGGAGCGCTACGAGATCCAGATCCTCGACTCGTACGGGGACACGACGCTCGACAACAACGAGGCGGGCGCGATCTACACGATCAAAGCCCCGGACGTGAACGCGGCCACCGCGCCGGAGACCTGGCAGAAGTACGACATCACGTTCCGGGCGGCCCGCTACGACGCGGCCGGCGCCAAGACCGAGAACGCCCGCGTCAGCCTGGTCTGGAACGGCAAGAAGGTGCAGGACAACGTCGAGATCCCCCGGGGCACCGGCGGCAACATCCCGGAGGGCCCGGCCACCGGCGCCATCCGCCTGCAGGACCACGGCAACAAGGTGCAGTACCGCAACGTGTGGATCGAACCCGTCCGCTGAGGACAGTCGTCCCTGACCGGCCCCGGCGATGTCGCCGGGGCCGGTTCTTTCTATACCTGCCCGCGGGGAGCGAGGCCGTCGAAGACGATGGCGAGCGTCCGGTCCCGAATCTCCTCGTCGAGACCGCTGTGCGCCGCGGCCCGCGAGGTCGCCACCAGCAGGGCGTAGACCTCGGGCAGTTCAACATCGTCGCGGACCGCGCCGCACTGCTGGGCGCGCCGCAGCAGCGCGCCCACGGCTCGGCGCAACTCGTTCGACGCCTCAACGGCCGCACCGCCGCTGTCGCCGCCCGCGTCGAGCAACGCCACACCGATGGCGATCTTCGTCGCCGCGTCGGCGACCAGGTGGCGGAAGAAATCGAAGAACGCACTGCTGGGATCCGCGCTCTTCAAGGCCACCTCAGCCTGCTCACGCAGCCCTTCGAACCGCCGCACCAGGACGGCCTGCAGCAGCGCCGCCTTGGTGGGGAAGTGGCGGAAGACCGTGGCGATGCCGACGCCGGCCAGCCGGGCGACCTCCTCGGTCGACGCGGTCTCACCGCCCCGGCCGAAGACCTCCTCGGCGACGTCGAGAATGCGGCCGCGGTTGGCGCGCGCATCAACGCGTTGCGGTCGCCCGCCTGCGCTGCGGGTCATGCCGAGCTCCTTGCTTTCCGAAGTCCTGACTCCGTAAGGTCGGAGTGAGCACTCCGGATCGTATCGCGTCGTCGACGACAAGGAGAATTCCATGGGCCGGCCCCAGAGCCCGCGCGAGGTCTTCCTGGCCCTCGTGCACGGTGTCGCGGAGGAGCGATGGGACGAGTTGCCCGGCCTCTACGCCGAGCAGACCGACGTCCGGCACCCGTTCGACCCGCTGCGCGCCCCGGCGCTGCGCACCCGCGACGAGCTTCGTGAGCACCTCCGGCCCACCGGCACCGGCCCCCGGCTGCACCGCCGGGCCACGAACATCACCATCCACGAGACCACCGATCCCGAGGTCATCGTCGCGGAGTTCGAATACCAGGGCACTGTCGCGGAAACCGGGGAGCCGTTCGTCCAGCCGGGCATCTTCGTCCTGCGGGTCCGCGACGGCCAGATCATCAGCTCGCGCGACTACTTCGACCACCTCACCACCGCCCGGGTCCGCGGCCACCTCGACGAACTTCTGGCCGCCCTCACCAAGCTCACCTGAACATCAGGAGGCTTCGGTCCGCATCCGGAGGTTGTCCAGCCACGTGCTCAGCGAGGCGTCCAAGGCCTGCTGCGCGTACGGGATGTCGGCCTCGACCGGCGCCCCGCTCCACGACTCCTCGGTGTGCACCAGCACCCCGCCGTCCGGCTGCTCGGTGAACTCCCAGACGTGCACCCCGACGATGCCGTTGGCCGGGCCGCCCCAGACCAGCCGGTGCTGCGGCACGACCTGCCGGACGGTGGAGGTGATGTCCAGGCCCTCGACGTGCCAGCGGAACGCCGAGCCCGGCCGCAAGGGTCCGGGCGTGAGCAGTTCCATGCTGCCCACGCCGGACTGCCACTCGGGCCAGGACTCGAGGTCCGTGTGCACCCGCCACACAACGTCCAGCGGGGCCTGGATGACGATGCTGTGCCTGGCGATGACGGGCGCGTTCTCGTCGATGGTGGGTGTGGGCGTACCGGTCATGGTTGTCTCCTGTCCGGGCCGGCGCCGGGCCCGGTGCCCGTCGCTCACCTCGACTCTCGGCCCGATCGCGGTCCGTCCGGAAGCGGGCACCGGGGTCCAGCGGGGTCCAGCCGTGTCCACCGGGCCGCTCGTTTGGGACAATCGCGCCGGCGGATCAGCCCGGGAGGAGCCCAGCATGCGGTCGGAGACGGTTGCCGGCTCGGCCGGGCGTGGCCTGGCCCGCCGGCTGGAAGCGGCCCGCGCCCGGGCCTTCGTGGGCCGGGAGCACGAGCTCGCGGTGTTCCGGGCCGCCCTGTCCGGCGACTCGCCCGTCGCCGTGCTCTGGGTTCACGGGCCGGGCGGCATCGGCAAGTCGACCCTGACCCGGCTGTGGGTGCAGGCAGCCCGGGAGGCCGGGCGGTCCGTGGTCGAGGTCGACGGGCGCTTCGTCACCCGGGACCCGCAGGAGTTCGAGCAGACGGCGGCCGCGGTGCTCGAGGACGGTTCCGCTGTGCTCGTCGTCGATTCCTTCGAGCAGTGCCAGTGGCTCGAGGGCTGGCTGCGCGAGCGGTTCCTGCCGCGCCTCGCCGACGGCGCGCTCGTGGTGCTCAGCGGCCGCGGCCGGCCCGAGGTCGAGTGGTCGGTGGATCCCGGCTGGGCCCAGCTGCTGGCCGTGTTCGAGCTGGCGCCGCTGACCGCCGAGCAGGCCGGAGCGTTGCTGGCGGCCCGGGGAGTCGGCGCGTCCGAGGTGCCCGCCGTCGCGGGATTCGCC
>NZ_JBEZGQ010000353.1:0-7640 GCF_040650095.1 Actinoplanes sp. NPDC048791
GCTCGTCGTCGACCGTTCCGGCGGACTGCGGGGCATCGTCACCCGGTCGGACCTGCTGAACGTGCACGCCCGGCTGGACGCTGTCATCCGCGACGAGGTCATGCAGCGGGTCCTGGGCCGCACGCTGATGATCCGGCCCGGCGCGATCCGGGCCGAGGTCGACGAGGGAGTCGTCACGATCAGCGGGCGTACGACCCGCAGGACGACCGCCGTAGCCGCCGCTCAGCTGACCGCAACGGTCCCCGGCGTCACCGGCGTTGTCGACCAGCTCACGTTCGACCTCGACGACACCGTCGGGGCGACCCGGCCCGGCCGGCGGCCGGGCCCGCGCACCCGGGTCGCCGTGGACGCCTCCTTGCCGATGCCCGGCAAACAACGAGTCCATTCGTCGCCGTCGCCGGCCATGGTGGGCGGGAAGGAACACCGCAATGCTTGACATCCGCAACGCCGACCGCCGGATCAGGACCGCGGCACGCCCGGTCCGGAGAGGGGCCGACATGCAGTGGCAGGTGGACGACGTCATGACGCGCGAGGTGGTCACCGTGGGGGTCGACACCCCGGTGGGTCAGATCGCCGGTCTGCTCGACCGCGAGCGCATCAGCGCCGTACCGGTGACCACCCCGGCCGGCGAGGTCCTGGGCGTCGTCTCCCAGGCCGACCTGCTGGCCGGCGTCGCCGACGGCAAGCGGCGCAAGCCGCGAGGCAAGCAGCTGACCAGCGCTTCCGCCGCCCGCGCCGGCGATGTGATGACCACCCCGGCGTTGTCCGTCGACGCCGGGGCCTCCCTGAAGCAGGCGGCGAGGACCATGCAGTCCCGCAACGTCCGCCGGCTGTTCGTCACCGGACCGCAGGGCCGCCTGCTCGGCGTGGTGTCCCGGGGTGACCTGCTGCGCCCGTACGCCCGGCAGGACGCGGCGATCCGGCGCGAGGTCGAGGCGGTGCTGCGCGGCCGCCTCTGGATCCGCCCGGAACAGGTGGCCGTCCGCGTCAGCGAGGGCACCGCGACGCTGACCGGGGCGGTGGGGCGGCGCTCGACCGCCGGCATCGTCACCAGGCTGGCCACCGCGGTGCCCGGAGTGACCGAGGTGGTCGACCGCATCGGCTACGACTTCGACGACGCCGCCCTGGCCCGTTCCAAGGTCGACCGCACCCATCCGTTCAGTGCCGACCCGTTCCGTCCCGGTGGGCGGGCCGCATGAGGACCTAGGAGGCATCATGACCGCCACCCTGCACGGCCCGGCCCGTTCGTCCGCCGATCACCTGGAGTTGCTCCGCGGCATGCTGGAGGAGCAGTTCGCCGTGCACACCGCCCGCCTGACCCAGCTCACCGTGCATGCCCGGCACGCCGGTCACGACCGCCACACCCTCGAGGCACTCATCACGTCCACCCGGGAGCGGATCGCCGAGACGGCGCAGGCGCTCCGGCGGATGTCCGAAGGCACCTACGGACTGTGCGTGGACTGTCACAAGCCGCTCCCCCTCGGCCGCCTGCACGCCCTGCCGCACGCCACCCACTGCACCCGCTGCGAGCGGCGCCGGACGTCCTGAGCCCGCGTACGTCTACGATCGTCGGGACAGCCAGGTGATCGTGAGACGGACGTGCTCCGACCGGTGAGAGGACAGCCATGCGGGTGCTGCTCGTCGCCCCTCCCGGAGCGGGAAAAGGGACCCAGGGTGCGCTGATCGCCACCCACTTCAACGTGCCGCACATCGCCACCGGCGACCTGCTCCGCGACCACGTCGCCCGGCAGACCCCGCTCGGCCTGGCCGTCCGGGCCCACCTGGACCGCGGTGAGCTGGTCCCGGACGACATCGTCCTGGACATGGTCCGCGACGCCTTCCTGGAGGCCCGGGACCAGGGCGGATACGTCCTGGACGGCATGCCCCGCAACATGGCCCAGGCCCGGGCGCTGTACCAGGTCGGGAAAAGCCTCGAGATGACCGCGAACGTCGCGTTGCACCTCAAAGCCGACGACGACGAGCTGATCCGCCGGCTGCTGGCCCGCGCCGCGCTGGAGCACCGCTCCGACGACACCGAGGAGGTCATCCGCCGGCGGCTGGCCCTCTACCACGAGGTGACGTACCCGATCGTGGAGTGGTACAGCAGCCGCGGGATCCTCGTGTCCGTGGACGCCATGCGCCCGGTCGCCCAGGTCGCGCACCAGGTGCTCACCGCCCTGGAGAGCATGAGCACGCTGGTCGACCTCGTCCCGGAGAACGCCCGGCGCTCCATCGACCTGACCGGGCTCGGCGCCGCGTTCGGCGACTGCTGACCCACCCGGCCCGGACCAGCAGCGGAGGCGACATGATCGGCGAGGCCCGGTTCCCGGTAGAGGCGTGGCAGGTCCGTGAGGCCGTCCTGGAGCTGGACCGGCTCGGGCAGACCGAGTCGGTGCTGGCGCTGGCCAACGGCCACATCGGGCTGCGCGGCAACCTGGACGAGGGCGAGCCGCACGTCATCGCCGGCACCTATCTGAACTCGTACTACGAGCAGCGGCCGCTGCCGTACCCGGAGGGCGGCTACGGCTATCCGGAGCAGGGACAGACCGTCGTCAACGTCACCGACGGCAAGCTGATCCGGCTGATGGTCGACGACGAGCCGTTCCACGTGGCGCACGGCCGGCTGCACGCCCACGAGCGGGTCCTGGACCTGCGGTCCGGTGTGCTGCGCCGCGAGGTCGACTGGGAGTCACCGGCCGGGCGGCGGGTGCGGATCCGCAGCTCCCGGCTCGTCTCGTTCACCCAGCGCGCGGTCGCCGCCGTCGACTACGAGGTCGAGGCGGTCGGCCACGAGGTGCGGATCACCCTGCAGTCCGGGCTGGTGGCCAACGAGGAGCAGCCGCAGAAGTCCAAGGACCCGCGCGTCGCCGCCGCGCTGGACCGTCCGCTGGTCGCGGTGGCCCAGGACACCGAGCAGCACGGCGCGGTGCTGCTGCACCGCACCCGCACCAGCGGCCTGCTGATGGCGGCCGGCATGGACCACGCCGTCACCGCGCCCGGCGCGTACGACGAGGAGACCGACGTCCGCGACGACTGGGCCCGCACGACGGTGGTCACCGTGCTGCGGCCCGGCGAGCGGCTGCGGATCACCAAGTTCCTCGGGTACGCGTGGAGCAGCCAACGATCCCCGCAGGCGTTGCGTGACCAGGTGGCTGCGGCTTTGACCGGGGCGCAGTACGCCGGCTGGGACGGTCTCGCCGCCGAGCAGCGCGCGTACCTCGACGACTTCTGGGACGCCGCCGATGTCGAGGTCGAGGGCGACCCGGTGTTGCAGCAGGCGGTGCGTTTCGGCCTGTTCCACGTCCTGCAGGCCGGCGCCCGGGCCGAGCGGCGGGCCATCGGCGCCAAGGGCCTGACCGGCCCGGGGTACGACGGGCACGCCTTCTGGGACACCGAGGGTTACGTCCTGCCGCTGCTGACCTACATCGCGCCGCACGCCACGGCCGACGCGCTGCGGTGGCGGCACAGCATCCTCGACCAGGCCCGGCACCGCGCCCGTACGCTCGGCCTGGCCGGTGCGGCGTTCCCGTGGCGCACCATCCACGGCGAGGAGTGCTCGGCGTACTGGCCGGCCGGCACCGCGGCGCTGCACCTGAACGCGGTGATCGCCCGAGCCGTCGAGCGCTACCGCCAGGTCACCGGCGACGAGTCGCTGGAGGCCGAGTGCGGCCTGGAGATCCTCGTGGAGACGGCCCGGCTGTGGGTCTCCCACGGCCACCACGACGCCGCCGGGCACTGGCACGTCGACGGGGTCACCGGCCCGGACGAGTACAGCGCCGTCGCCGACGACAACGTCTTCACCAACCTGATGGCCGCCCGTAATCTGCGGGCCGCCGTCGCCGCGTGCGCCCGCCGGCCCGAGGCCGCCGAGCAGCTCGGTGTCCGCCCGGACGAGCCGCAGGTGTGGCAGGCGGCCGCCGACGCGGTGCACGTGCCCTACGACGAACGGCTCGGCGTGCACGAGCAGTCGGCCGGCTTCACCCGCTATGCCCCATGGGACTTCGCGCCCGAGCACCCCGGCGAGCCGCTGATGCTGCACGCGCCGTACTTCCAGCTGTACCGCCGCCAGGTGATCAAGCAGGCGGATCTGGTGCTGGCGCTGCACTGGTGCCCGGAGGCCTTCACCGACGAGCAGAAGGCCCGCAACGTCGACTACTACGAGCGCATCACCGTGCGCGACTCGTCGCTGTCGGCGTGCACCCAGGCGGTGATGTGCGCCGAGGTCGGCCACGTGGAGCTGGCCCACGACTACGCCTGGGAGGCCGCCCTGGTCGACCTGCGTGACCTGCACGCCAACACCCGCGACGGGCTGCACCTGGCCTCGCTGGCCGGTGCGTGGTCGGCGATCGTCGAGGGCTTCGGCGGCCTGCGCGAGCACGACGACGTGCTCGCGCTGGCGCCGCGACTGCCCGAGGGCATCACCGGCCTGCGCTTCCGGCTGCGGCACAGCGGTCTGCGCCTGCTGGTCGAGGCCGACCCCACCACGGTACGGGTGAGCCTGCGCGACGGCACCGACGCCCGCCTGACGATCAAGCTCTACGGGGAGCCGATCGAGCTCACCGCCGGTGGCTCCGTCGAGCGTCCCGTCGCCGCTCTGGAACCGCTCCTCCCGCCGCCCCACCAGCCCCCGGGCTACGCCCCCGAGCGCGCCGGACCCCGCTAGGGTCGCTTCCCCGTGGACTTGAGTCTCGACCTGATCACCGTTCCGGCGGGCGAGGTCACCCTCAACGACCGGCGCACCGAGCACAGTTGGACCGTGCCGGTCGCGGCTTTCCGTCTCGCCGCTGCACCCGTGACCCGAGCCGCTCACGCCCTGGCCGGCAGCGACCCAGGCGATGCCGGCCTACCGGTGGTGGGCATCTCCTGGTGGGACGCGATCCGGTTCTGCAACGCCCTCTCCTCGCTGCACGGCCTCACTCCCGCTTACCGCATCCACGGCGCCGGTCCAGATCCGTCGCCGTCCCCGGCGGGACTGGTCCTGCGTAACGCCCCGCTCCCGCCGGATCGGCAGGTCGCGGATCCCGGCATCACCTGGGACCGGGACGCCGACGGCTACCGGCTGCCGACCGAGGCGGAGTGGGAGCATGCCTGCCGCGCGGGAACCTCAGGCCCGCGATACGGCCCGCTCGACGAGATCGCCTGGTATCGCGGCAACTCCGGCGAACGGGCCCACGCCGTCGGCGGCCGGGCGCCGAACGGCTGGGGTCTGTTCGACATGCTCGGCAACGTGTGGGAATGGTGCTGGGACCTGTACGACGCCGAGGTCTACGGCCCTTACCGGGTGCTGCGCGGCGGCGGCTGGTTCGACGAGAAGTGGAGCTGCCGCGCCTCGGTCCGGCGCCGCAGCCACCCCACCGTCAGCCTGGACGACGTCGGCTTCCGCCTGGCCCGCAACCACCGGGCCTGAGGCCGGCGCCGTCAATCGAAGCCGCTGCTCAGGGCTTCGCCAGCAGGGAGTCCTCCGGGCCGTCGCTGCCCGCCGGATACTCCAGCAGCGGGACAGTCCCGTCCCGCCAGGCGCTCAGCACCGGCTCCACGATCCGCCAGCACTGCTCGGCGGTGTCACCCCGCACCGACAGCAGCGGGTCGTCGTCCAGGACGCCGCGCAGCACTTCGCCGTACGCGGGCAGCTCTCCCGGCCCGAAGTCGGCATCAAGCGTGACCGGATCGATCTCGAACGGGTCGCCGGGGCCGTTGATGTTGAGGTCGACGGCGAGCCGGTCCGGGCCGAAGCCGATCCGCAGCCGGTCGGGCCGGTCGTAGCCGGTCAGCCCGTCGGGCACCCGGGCCGGCTGCTTGAACGTGATGACCGCTTCCTTGCGCGTCGCGCTCATCGCCTTGCCGGACCGCAGCCGGAACGGCACCCCGGCCCACCGCCAGGTGTCCACCGTGAGCACCACCTCGGCCAGCGTCTCGGTGCTCCGGCCCGGGTCGACGCCCGGCTCGTCGGCGTACGCCGGCAGCCGCCGCCCGTCGATCTCGCCCGCGGTGTACCGGGCCCGGCGGGTGCAGGTCCGGGCGTCGTCGTCCCACAGCCGGGTGGCCCGCAGGACCTGGGCCTTGCGGTCGCGCACCTCACGGGCGTCGATGGTGGGCGGCGCGTCCATGGCCAGCAGGGCCAGCACCTGCAGCAGGTGGCTCTGCACCATGTCGACGAGGGCGCCCGCGTTGTCGTAGTAGCCGGCCCGGCCCTCGAGGGCGAGACTCTCGTCGAAGATGATGTCGACACTGGCGACGTGCTCGGCGTTCAGCATGGGTTCGAACAGCCGGTTGGCGAACCGCAGGCCCAGGATGTTGAGCACCGTGGACTTGCCCAGGAAGTGGTCGACCCGGTGGATCTGCTCCTCGGGCACCAGCGTGGCCAGCAGCTGGTTGAGCCGCTCGGCGCCGGCGGTGTCGGTGCCGAAGGGCTTCTCCAGCACCAGCCGGGTGCCCGCCGGCAGGTCGAGGCCGGCCAGGGCCTGGCAGGCCTTCGCCGTGACGGCCGGCGGCAGGGCGAAGAAGATCACGATCTGTCCGCGGCAGGCGTCGAGCAACCGGCGCAGGTCCTCCGCCTTGGTGACGTCGGCCTGCAGGTAGCGCGTGCCCTCGACCGTGGCGGTCACCTGGGCGCCGGTCGCGTTCACCGAGGAGAAGGAGTCGTCGACGCGCTTGCGCCAGCGCTCCTCGTCCCAGTCGTCCATGCCGCTGCCCAGCAGGAACAGGGGCTGGCCGGGAACGGCGGTCAGCAGTCCGCCCAGTCCGGGCAGCAGCAGCCGGGCCGTGAGGTCGCCGCTGGCGCCGAGCACGAGCAGGCTCTGTTCTCCGCCGGCCGGCCCCGCAGATCTTGTCGTCATCACCCCAGCATGCCCGGGCCGCCCCGGCACTAATCTCCGCGGGGCTGTCACAACGGCGGGGGCTGTCCGGTCTGAGCAGGCGAACGAACTCTCCGACCAGGAAGGTCACGCACATGAAGATCGCCGTCATCGGTGGCACCGGGCTCATCGGCTCGCAGGTGGTCCGGATGCTGAACGCGGGCGGGCACGAGGCGGTGCCGCACTCGCCGTCCACCGGCCTCGACCTGCTCAGCGGGAAGGGCCTGGACGAGGCGCTGCGAGGGGCCGACGTCGTCGTCAACCTGACGAACTCGCCGACCTTCGACGACGCCTCCCCCGCCTTCTTCCGCACGACCATGGACAACCTGCTCGCCGCGGCCCGGCGCGCCGGGGTCGGCCACGCGGTCATCCTGTCCATCGTGGGCGCCGAGCAGGTGCCGGACCTGGCCTACTACCGCGCGAAGGTGCTCCAGGAGGACATCCTCAAGGCCGGCCCGGTGCCGTACTCGATCGTCCGGGCCACGCAGTTCTTCGAGTTCATCGACGCGGTGCTGTCCTGGACCTCCGACGAGCACACGGTCCGGCTGCCGGACACGCCCGTGCAGCCCATGGCCGCGGCCGAGGTCGCCCAGGCCGTGGCGGAGGTGGCCGTCGGCTCACCGCTGAACGGCACCCGCAACGTCGCCGGCCCCGAGGTCTTCGCCCTCGACGAACTGGGCCGGATCACCCTGGCCGCCCACGGTGACCAGCGCAAGGTGGTCACCGACAGCAGCGCCGGCATGTTCGCCGCCGCCCCGGGTGACGCGCTGATCGCCCCGCAGGACG
>NZ_JBEZGQ010000354.1:0-7629 GCF_040650095.1 Actinoplanes sp. NPDC048791
GGTACGAGGTCAGCGCAGTCCTACCGCTACACACCTGACAGCCGTCCAGCCTCCGGGCCTTCGCCGGGGCGCGAACCGGCCGCCGCACGCCGATCGCGGCGCTCCTCGACCCGACCTGGTCAGGAGGCGACCTCAGGCGAGTTCACGGTCGCCCCCGGGCTGGCTCCGGGCCTCGCCCTGGTCCTCAGCCGCGCTCCACCAGGGCGTCGACCAGAACGGTGGCGCTTCGGTGGGCGGCCGCCACGATCTCTTCGTCGGTGAAGTCGCCCTGCGCGGAAGCCTGGACGGCGGCGTTGATGCTGAGCAGGGCCATGCGCAGCTGAAGCGCGTCGACCGCAGTGCGGTGAGGCAGCAGCGCCACGAGGGCGTCGATGAGTTCGGCGAGGGCTGAGCCGATCCGGTTGTCGCCCTGCGCCGTCAACGAGCGCACAAGCAGGGGATTGGCGGACAGGAAGCGGAGGCCATGCAGCTTGTCCGCCGAGAACGAGTCCACCCATCGCAGCACCGCCGCCTTGACGAGTTCGATCGTCTGCGGCTGCGCAACAACCCACTTGAGCAGCTGTTCCGCCTCGTCGCCACGTTGCGCGAACAAGGAGCGGACGATCTCCTCCTTGCCGGCGAAGTGGTAGTACAGCGACGCCTTCTTGATGCCCAGCGCATCGGCGATCTGGCGCATCGACGTCGCGTCGTACCCCTGCTTGGTGAAGAGCTCCAGCGCGACCCGCAGGATCGCCGCCCGGGTCTCCGGCCCCGAGCGGCGCGACGGGCTGAGGTCGGGTGTCGTGGACATGAGGCCACACTAGCCTACCTACCGGTAGGTAGGCTAGTGTGGCGCCGAGCGAGCAGGCATGGAGGAAGCGATGAGCCAGTACACCGTCGTCCGCGAATACCGCTATCCGATCGAAGAGGTGTGGCACGTCCTGACCGATCCCGAGTACGTCGCCCAGTGGACAACCACCGGTCGCGGCGGACGCCCCGAGGGCTACGCCGCGGTGGCCGGCACCAAGTTCCGTTTCGTGGGAAAGCCGACCGTGGGCTGGGCCGGCGTGGTCTATTGCGAAGTCACCGACGTCGACGCGCCCCGGACACTGCGTTACACGTGGCGGGGCGACGAGGACAGCACCGCCGTCACCGACGTCACGTACCTGCTCGAACCGATCGCCGGCGGCACCCGGTTCACCTGGACGCACACCGGCTTCACCGGGCCGGCCGGCTTCGCGATGTCCAAGCTCCTCGGCAACGTACGCCGCAAGATGCTCACCGAGGGCGTACCGCCGATCCTGGCCGCCCACCACGCAGCGCGCTCGGCACGCCGTCCCGAGGCAGAGGACCGTACGGGCTGAGAAATGTCACCGTCCGTCGCTACCATGTCGGCGTCCCGCATCCCGCGAACCCCGGAGTCGACCTTGCCCGTGCCGTGGCCGGACGGTGGCCCCTGGGTCCTGGCCACCACCTCGGCGTCCGTCGACTGGCAACCCGCTGCGGCAGCCCTGGCCGCGGCGTCAACGGTTCGCGTGGCCGCGCTGGTCTTCGGAGCCGAGTCGCCGCCCGGGCAGCTGCTGCTCGGGGAGCTCGCCACCTTCCTGCAAGCCGGCGATGGTGCGGCCGACCCGCTGAGCGTGGACGAGGCTGTCGCCCTGGTACGCACGCTGGCCCGCACCCACGGACTGGTCCTGGTGATAGGCGTGCCGGGCCTGCTCGTGCCGACCGGGCGAGCCGGCTGGACGCTGATGGACCTCGCCGTGGCAGTGTCCGCCCCGGTCGTGGTCGTCTCCGGAACAGGACCGGACGCGGCAAACCACACAACACTCGCCCTCGGCGCGGTGGCCGGCCACGGCCTCACCGCCGCAGTCATCACCGTCGGTGACCCACCCGACAGCGCCCAGAGCGCCGAGGACAACGGCGAAGCTACGCCGGCGGACACTGCCCCGCGGCCGGAAGGCGATTCAGCGACCGCCGCCGCCGACCCTCCGCCCGTACCGGATCACGAGGCCGGCATGCCGGTCACACCGGCCGGACGAATCCCCGCCGACCCGACCGACCACACCGACGATCTCCCCACTGCCGCCAAGCACTGGCTTCACCCCCTGCTGCACGCCTCAGCCGGCCGCCCGAAAACCGAAACCCCACCCCCACCACCGCAAACCCTGCCACCCCCAGCCACCGCCAGCGGCAAACGAGTAGTCCTCCTCCTCGCCGGCGTCTTCGTCTCCATGTCCCTTGTCGTCTGCGGCCTGGCCTTCTGCCAGCCGACCGCGCGCACCGTGGCCACCCTGGAGCAGGTGACCGTCGAACCGGCGCCGCGCACCCAAGAGCAAGAGCCGGAGAGGCCACGACCGAGACCGAGACCGGTCAGTGACGTCTGCCCGCAGAACCAGGCCCGCGTCACCCCGACCACGCCGGACCGGGCCACCACCAAGCGTGTCAACGCAGCCTGGAAGCGCATCGAGACCTGGCTGGCCGCCCATGCCCCGGCCACCCGCCGCTCCCTGCAACCGCCCGCCGACGCCAAGCGGATCGACGCCGCGCAGCGTCGCATGTCTGTCGCTTTTCCGGCTGACCTGGTCGCTTCCCTGAGGCGGCACGACGGCGTGAGCCACACCAGGGGGACCGCTTTCACCCTGCCGTTCTTCTACGGTCCGATGCCCGTGGGCGACATCCCCGCCGAGTGGCTGACGCTGTGCGGCGTGCTGGTCGAGGTCTTCGGCCAGCAGGACAGCACCTGGTGGGACAAGGCTTTCGTGCCGTTCGCGTCCTCCGGTGACGGCGGCAACCTGTTCGTGGACCAGCGTCCCGGCAGCCACAGCCGGGTCGGTGAGTTCTACAACGAGGACGGCGTCTCTTTCGAGGAGTGGCCCGCCTCGGTCGCCGAACTACTGGAGAAGACAGCCGAATCGCTGGAGACCGGGCGTGCGTTCGGCGGCAGTTACCGGCCCAAGGTCACCAAGCAGGGCGTGCTGGAGTGGGACGTCCACTAGGGAGCGGAGCGGGCCGGCTCGGGCAGCGGCCGCCCCGGACCGTACGTGGTGCCGGCCCGGTCGCGTTCCAGCCAGCCCGTGTCGACCAGCATCCGGCGTGTCCCGGCCACCTCGTCGGTGACCTCGGCCAGCCGCTTGTTGATCTCGTCCTCGGCATACAGGCCGTCCAGCGCCAGGTGCCGGGCCAGCAGTTCGCCCATCAGCGCGTACCGGTCGCTGAGGGTCGGCGGCAGGCCGGTCAGCCGGCCGTGCGAGAAGTTCGCGCGCAGCTGCGGATAGTCCCGCAGCAGCGCCGTGATCGGCTGCAACCGGTCCACCGCGTCGGCCGCGTCGCGCAGCCCTTCCAGCTTCGCGCGGTAGAAGCCGTTGCCGGAACCGATCGCCACTCCCAGGCCGACCAGCCGGGCGCAGGCGTCTCCGACCTCCGGCAGCGGCCGGTCGAGGGCGTAGGACAGCTCTCCGAGGGAGGCACCTTCCTTGCCGCGGCGGGCGAGCTCGGCCAGGGCGAGCAACCGGATCGGCACGGACAGCTGGGCGAGGACCTCGGCGGCGCGGGCGGCTTCGACGGACATCCCGCCAACGTAGTCACCGCTGGTCGGGGCGCGCACCTGCATTTCCCGTACGGGTCAGGCCCAGGACCGTCAGCACCATGGTCACGTGCGGTTGCATACCGGTGAAGGTCACCTCCACGCCGGACAGTGAGCCGGCCATGAACGCGTCGCGCAGCACCGCCGCTCCGGCCGCGTCCACCAGCGGAACTCCGGTCAGGTCGACGACCAGTGGGCCGGGCGCGGCCAGGGAGACGGCGGCGTGCAGGCGGTGCCGCAGCCGGTCGGCGGTGTCCCGGTCGATCTCGCCGCGTACCCGGGCGGTCAGCGCCGTGTCGCCCTGCCGGATGTCGATCCGCAGGCTGTCCGGGCCGTGGGTCTCGTCCTGGCCGTTCCACGGCGGCGGGACGTCGCTCAGCATGGCCGCCCGCAGCCAGGTCAGCGCCTGCTGCATCAGCCGGGAGACCTGCATCTGGGAGACGCCCAGCTGTTCGGCGATCCGGGCCTGGCTCTGGTTGCCGAAGAAGTGCCACGCGATGATCCGCTGGATGCGGTGCGGCAGCGTCCGGACCAGCTCGGTGACCGCGAGCCGGTCCGGGAGCCCGTCCATCGTCTCGTCGGTGCCGAAGAGGTCGCCCGGAAGGACGGCGACCCCCGCAGTGGCCGGGACCCGGGGACGGTCCGGGAAGTGCCGCTTGAGCTCGGCGCAGACGGTGATCACCGCGAAGGCCGTGAACGAGCCGCGCGCCGGGTCGTACTGGTCGACGGCCTTGATCAGGCCGAGCCGGGCGACCTGCTCGAGGTCGTCGAGCGGCTCGGGGCGGTCCTGGTGGCGGCGGGCCAGCCGGTCGGCCAGCGGCAGATCAGTTCGTCGCGCAGCGCTCGGCGCCCCGCCGGGCCGGCCCGCATCCGGTCCTCGGCGTAGGCCTTCGCGGTCGCGTCCAGGCCGCATCGATCGTCATCGTAGGAGCTGCGCATCCGGTACCGACGTTAGTGCTCACGTGGGGGACTTTCCAAGGTCGCAGGATTGAAACTCGGCAGAGCGGGGCATACGTGCGCGTGTGCTCCGTAGACGATCTTCGTCGACCGTGCTGTGGCCCGTTCTGCTGGGGCTGGCCGGACTGCTCCTGAGCGGTTGCGGTTCGGTCGATGACCGCGCCCGCGCCGCGGATGACGTGGCCGTGCGGCTGCTGACCGCGGTCGCCGATCGCGACGGCGTGACCGCGTGCGCGCTGCTCGCCCCGGACACCGCCGCTGAGCTGGCCGCCGACGCCGAGAAGCCGTGCTCCGAGGCCGTCCTCGAGGAGGAGCTGTCCGAGCCGGGCGCGGTCACCGGCACCGACGTGTACGGCCAGTGGGCCCAGGTCCGGTTCGCCGGTGACACGGTCTTCCTGGCGGTGTTCCCGGGCGGCTGGCGGGTCGTCGCGGCCGGCTGCACGCCCCGGCCAGAGCGCCCCTATGACTGCGCGCTGAAGGGGAGCTGAGCCATGCGATTCCTGTTCGTGCTGCTGCTCGTGGTGGTCGGCGCCGGGCTGGCGTACTTCATCACGCTGGGGGTGCTGCACCGGTGAAGCGTTTCGTCCGGGAGAACTCCCTCGGTCTGGTCTTCGGGCTGCTGTTCCTCGTGGTGCTGGTCGGGCAGGCCTTCGCCGGGCACGCCGACTTCAATCAGATGCAGCTCAGCGAGGGACTGCCGGAGGTGTCGCTGGGGCGGTACCTGACCTCGGCCAGCTTCGCCACCGACGTGGCGGAGAACTGGCAGTCGGAGTACCTGCAGTTCTTCCTCTACACCTTCCTGACCGTGTGGCTGCTGCAGAAGGGCTCGCCCGAGTCCAAGTCCCTGGACGAGGCCGGCCGGGAGTCGGACCGCGAGCAGAAGGTGGGCCAGTACGCCACCGACGCCTCGCCGAAGTGGGCCCGGGCCGCGGGCTGGCGCCGCACGCTGCTGTCCAACTCGCTCGGCCTGGTGATGGGTCTGATCTTCCTCGGCTCCTGGCTGGCCCAGTCGGTCGCCGGGGTGGCCGCCTACAACGAGGAGCAGCTCGGCGACCTGCAGCATCCGGTCTCCTGGGGGCAGTATCTGCGGGAGCCGGACTTCTGGAACCGCACGCTGCAGAACTGGCAGTCCGAGCTGCTGGCCGTCGCGTCGATCGCGATCCTGGCCATCTATCTGCGCCAGCGCGGCTCCCCGCAGTCCAAGCCGGTGGGCGCGGCGCACACCGACACCGGCATCGAGGGGTGAGCGCGCCACCATCGGGTATTTCCGTCGCTGACCCGGTTTGGGACGCTTCGTCACCGGTAATGTCGCTTGCGGTACGGCAACTATTGCAGGGAGATCTCGTGAACCCGAAGACCGCTCGGCGTGCGACTGAGGACAATCCGCTGACCAGTACGCGGACCGCCGGGAACGCCGACGATCTGCTGCGCGCGATGGCGGCGATGCCGGCGGCCCACCCGTCCCGGCCGGCGCTGCGCGAGCGGGCCATCGAGGCCTGGCTGCCGCTGGCCCGCCACCTGGCCAACCGGTACGCCGGCCGCGGTGAGCCCGCGGACGATCTGCTGCAGACCGCCACGGTCGGGCTGATCAAGGCCGTCGACAAGTTCGATCCCGGCCTCGGCACCGACTTCGCCGGGTACGCCATCCCCACCGTCATCGGGGAGATCAAGCGGCACTTCCGGGACCGCACCTGGGCGATCCGGGTGCCCAGGCGCCTGCAGGAGCTGCGCCTGGCCATCACGGCCGCCAACAACAGCCTCACCCACACGCTGGGCCGGTCGCCGACGGTGGCCGACATCGCCGAGCACCTGGAGATCACCGAGGAGGAGGTGCTGGAGGGCCTCGAGGGCGCGCGGGCGTACAACGCCACGTCGCTGTCGACCCCGGTGGGCACCGACGGCACGACCGAGCTGGGGGAGACCCTCGGCGGTGAGGACAACGAGTACGCGCTGACCGAGGCCCGGCTCGCGCTCGGCCCGGCCCTGGCCTCGCTCGACGAGCGGGAGCGCCGGATCCTGACGCTGCGCTTCTACGGCAACCTCACCCAGACCGAGATCGCCGAGCAGGTCGGCATCTCGCAGATGCACGTCTCCCGCCTGATCACCCGGGCCCTGGCCAAGCTGCGCGGCAAGCTCGGCGACGACACCATCTGACGCGGCGGCGCGCGCCCGGGCGGCCGGGCGCGCTTCACCCTTCACGGCCGCCGGCGGTACGCCCGGCGCAGCAGCAGGTCCACCGCGGCGTAGCAGCCCAGTCCCAGCACGACGACTGCGAGCCGGCCGTACCAGTGCGCCAGCGGGGTGCCGGCGATCAGATCGGTCCCACGCAGCCCGCGCAGCATCACGAGCAGAGCGAACGGCACCAGGGCGGCGCCGATCCATCGACGATTGCCCTGCGGCTCGCTCATGACTCACGACCGAGGCTGACGAACGGGCGCTCCAAGACAGACACCGGGGCGACGACCGGGCCCGCGACCGGGCCGGCCGAAACGGTGGCGAGGCGCCGGCGGCGGGCCAGCAGCACGATCACCGCGGCGTACCCGAGCAGCACCGGCACGTCGATCGCCGCGAGCTGCCACGGCATGTCCGCCGCGGTCTCGTCGGCGTAGAGCGTGCCGGACGCCGCGCTCAGCATGCCGGCGATCAGGTTGTTCATCACGTGCAGGGCGATCGCGGCCTCCAGCCCGCCGGTGCGGACGGTCAGCCACCCGGTGACCACGCTGAACAGGATCAGGTCGGCGAACCCCCACGGGGTGCCCCAGCCGTGCAGCGCCGCGAACACCACCGCCTGCACCGCGATCGGCACCCACGGCCCGCGACAGATCGAGCCGACCGCCTGCAGCAGCCAGCCCCGCGTCAGGTACTCCTCGGCGGCCGCCTGCAGCGGCACCACCGCGACCAGCACCAGGCTGCCCGCGATGAACGGCCCCCAGCCGGCCAGGCCGTCGCCCAGCCCGACGTCCTCGCCGGTCGCCGCGGCCAGCGCGATGCCCCCGCCGAGCAGCACCGCGACGTCGGCTTCGACGACATCCCGGACTCGTCCTCGTTCATCCCGCCCCTGACCACGGTGCACCAGGACTTCGCCGAGGTGGGCCGGCGCTGCGTGC
>NZ_JBEZGQ010000355.1:0-7620 GCF_040650095.1 Actinoplanes sp. NPDC048791
CGGCGCGCGGGTCCGGCTGGAACTGGCTTCGGTAAAGCGCTTGCCGCCCGATTGATCCTCTGTTGTCCTGACGGGCATGTCGATGTTCGATGACCCCGGCCTGTTCGGGCGCCAGTGGGCCGCCGCGTACGACGCGACGAGCAACCCCGACCCGGCCGCGGCCGTGGATTTCCTCGCCGGGATCGCCGACGGCGGCCCGGTGCTGGAGCTCGCCATCGGCACCGGCCGGGTGGCCCTGCCGCTGGCGGCCCGCGGCCTGCGCGTCGAGGGGGTGGAGGGCTCACCCGAGATGGTGGCCAAGCTGCGCGCCAAGCCCGGGGGCGCGGACCTGCCGGTGGTCATCGGCGACATGGCCGACGTCGCCGTACGGGGCCGGTTCCCGCTGGCCTATCTGGTCTTCAACACCCTGTTCAACCTGGTCGACGCCGACCGGCAGGCCGCCTGCTTCCGCAACGTCGCCCGGGTGCTGACCCCCGGCGGCGCGTTCGTCATCGAGGCCTTCGTGCCGAACCCGGCCGACTTCGAACGCGACGAGCAGCATCCGCAGGTCCGCTCGGTGACCGAGGACGAGGCCTCGCTGCGGCTGCACCGCTACGACCGGGCCGCGCAGACGTACATCCGGCAGAACGTGAGCTTCACCCCGGGCGGCGTACGCCTGCAGCCGTTCGGGATGCGCTACCTGTGGCCGGAGCAGATCGACCGGCTCGCCGCCCAGGCCGGCCTGCACCTGGAGGCCCGCTACGCCGACTGGCACCGCAGCCCGTTCGACGCGACGAGCACCGACCACGTCTCGGTCTACCGGCTCTGATCGGCCTTAACCCGGTCTTAGCGATCGCACAGCGCGGCCATAGCGCGCCGGGCGCGAACCTGTCGGTGTTCCGTTCACGACACAGGAGGTTTTCATGATCAGGATTCGTACCGCTTCCGACCTCGCCGCCGGCGCGGTGGCCGCGCTCGCTCTCGGCGGCACGGCGATGGCGGCGGGCAGTGACGACACGTCGGGTACGGCGATCGTCGCCGCGCCGGCGCCGTCGGCCTCCACCGACTCCCCCGCGCCTTCGTCGTCGGTCCCGTCCTCGGCGGACCCGTCCTCGTCGGCTTCCTCGGCGCCCGCGGCCGCCGACGCCGTCAGCCTGGACGCCGCCAAGGAGATCGCGATCAAGGCGGCCGGGGGTGGCCAGGTCACCGACAGCGAGCGGGAGACCGAGCACGGCCGCGCGGTGTGGGACATCGAGGTCCAGGCCGGCACGGTCGAGCACGACATCGACGTGGACCGCGCCACCGGCGAGGTGCTGCGGCACGAGAGCGAGACCGACAACGACGGGCCCGACTCCGACGACGGCTCGGACGACGACTCCGACGACGACGGCTCGGACGACTGACGCCGTACCGCAGGAAGAGCGGAGCCCCGGACCTGGCGGTCCGGGGCTCCGTCGCGTTGCACGGGTTTCAGGGGCCGACGTAGAGCAGGCGGTTCGGCGAGCCGGTGCCCGGGCTGGTCACCACGCCGGTGACGGCCTTGTTGACCAGGGTGTCGCGCACCTGGGCCGGGGTCAGCGACTGGTTGACCGCGAGCACCAGGGCCGCGGCCCCGGCCACGTGCGGCGAGGCCATCGACGTGCCGCTGATCGAGTTGGTCGCGGTGTTGCTGCTGTACCAGTCCGAGGTGATGGCCGAGCCCGGCGCGAAGATGTCCAGGCAGGTGCCGTAGTTCGAGTAGGAGGCGCGGGCGTCGGTGCTCGTGGTGGCGCCGACCGTGATGGCCGAGGCGACCCGCGACGGCGAGGAGTTGCAGGCGTTCGCGGTCGAGTTGCCGGCCGCCAGCGCGTACGTGACACCCGAGCTGATCGAGTTGGCCACCGCGTTGTCGAGCGCGGTGCTGACGCCGCCGCCGAGGCTCATGTTGGCCACGGCCGGCTTGACGGCGTTCTGGGTGACCCAGTTGACGCCGGCGATGACCCCGGCGTTGGTGCCGCTGCCGGAGCAGTTGAGCACCCGGACGCCGACGAGCTTGACGGCCTTCGCGACGCCGTACGTGGCGCCGCCGACCGTACCGGCGACGTGCGTGCCGTGACCGTTGCAGTCGACCCCGCCGGAACCGACGGCGTCGTAGCCCACCCGGGCCCGGCCGCCGAAGTCGTTGTGGGTGTACTTGATGCCGGTGTCGATGATGTACGCCGTCACGTTGCTCGCCGTGGTGTCGTACGTGTACGTCGTGCTCAGCGGCCGGGCCTTCTGGTCGATGCGGTCGATGCCCCAGGTGGCGCCGGTCTGCGTGGTGAGCAGCGAGACCCGCTGGTTCTGCTCGACGTAGGCGACGCTCGGGTCGGCGGCGAGCCGCTTCGCCGCGGCCTCGCTCATCCCGGCCTCGAAACCGTTGAGCGCCGCGCCGAACGTGCGGCGGACCTCCGCGCCGTAGCCGCGGGCCAGGCTCGACGACTTGTCGCCGACGGCCGCCACGCGGTTGGTCTTCGCGACCGCGCTGTCCTTGAGAACCACGATGTAGCTGCCGGCCACCGCGTCGGCGGTGCCGGCGAGCCGGATCTGCCCGGTGGCGGGGGCTGCCGTCGCCGGGGTCACCGTCGCGACGGTCGTCGTTGCCACGACGAGCAAACTCACGGCCAGGAAGCGGCCGCTTCGGGGGCGTCGAATCGCCATGCTTTTCCTCTCTCGCGCCTGCAGACCCGTGTCCTGGGCTTGTGGCCCACCCGGTCCGTTGAGCTGAGATTAGGGGCAGGACGTCGACATCCCTCTATATCGAAAGGGCCATACCGCCATTGCTGAAAGACCTCGGGCGGCGACCCGGTTAGGATCACCTGTGCAGGTCCACCCACCGCACTCTGGCCCTCGCGACGCCCGGGCAATACTCTGCGGTAACACGGCTGTCACGTAATCCCCCATAGACGCAAAGAGGCGGCGCCCGATGGCTCTCGAGGTTCCCTACCGGTCGATCCCGGACATGTTCCTGCAACGTGTGCGGGCGACCCCGAACGGTCAGGCATTCGCCGTACCGACGGCGAACGACACCGCGATCAGCTGGCTGACCTGGTCCCAGGTCGGCGAGCGGGCCACGGCGATCGCCGCCGGGCTGGCCGGCCTCGGCGTGGGCCTGGAGGACCGGGTCTCGATCCTGTCCGGCACCCGGCTCGAATGGGTCCTGGTCGACCTCGGCATCAACTGCGCCGGCGCGGCGACCACCACGGTCTACCCCACCACCGAGCCCGAGGACGCGGCCTACATCGTGGCCGACTCCGGTTCCAAGGTGCTGGTGGCCGAGAACCCGCAGCAGGCCCTGAAGCTGGCCGGCGCGGACACCTCGGTCACCCACGTGGTGCTGATCGACGGTCTGGCCGACGCGAACGCCACGCCGCCGCAGCTCACCCTGGCCGAGCTCGAGGAGCGCGGCCGGGCGGCGCTGGCCGAGCAGCCCGACCTGGTGGACCGGATCGTCGAGGGCGTCGGCCCCGACAACGTGGCCACCCTGATCTACACCTCCGGCACGACCGGCCGGCCCAAGGGCGTGCAGCTGCTGCACCGCGGCTGGACCTGGGAGGGCGTGGCGCAGGCGGACCTGGGCCTGTTCGAGTCGACCGACCTGCAGTATCTGTGGCTGCCGCTGTCGCACTCGTTCGGCAAGACCCTGCTCTGCGGCATCCTGCACGTGGGCGTGCCGACGTACGTCGACGGGCGGGTCGACAAGCTGGTCGACATGCTCGCCGTGGTGCAGCCGACGCTCATGTGCGCAGCGCCGCGGATCTTCGAGAAGGTCTACAACAAGACGGTGACGACCGCGCTGAGCGCCGGCGGCGCCAAGGCCAAGATCTTCGGCTGGGCGGTCGGCGTGGGCAAGCAGAAGGTCGCCCTGGAGCAGGCCGGCAAGCCGGTCGGCGGGGTGCTGAAGGCCAAGTACGCGGTCGCGGAGAAGCTGGTCTTCAGCAAGTTGCAGCAGCGCCTCGGCGGGCGGCTGCGGGTGCTGGTCTCCGGCTCGGCCCCGCTGAGCCGCGACATCGCGGAGTTCTTCGCGGCGGCCAACCTGCCCATCATGGAGGGCTACGGCCTGACCGAGTCGAGCGCGGCCAACTTCGTCAACCGGATGGGCAAGCTCAAGATCGGTACGGTCGGCCAGCCGCTGGGCGACCTGGAGTGCCGCATCGACAGCGACGGCGAGATCCTGCTGCGCGGCGCCCCGGTCATGCGCGGCTACCACAACCTGCCCAAGGAGACCGAGGAGTCGTTCACCGAGGACGGCTTCTTCCGTACCGGTGACATCGGTGAGCTGGACAGCGACGGCTACCTGAAGATCACCGACCGGAAGAAGGACCTGGTCAAGACCTCCGGCGGCAAGTACATCGCCCCGTCGGCGATCGAGGGCATGTTCAAGGCGGTCTGCCCGTACACGTCGCAGGCGGTTGTGGTGGGTCAGGCCCGCAACTACGTGACGATGCTGATCTCGCTGGACGAGGAAGCGATCGCGGGCTGGGCGGCGGGCGGCCCGCTGGCCGGCAAGAGCTACCGCGAGATCGTGACCGCGGCCGAGACGGAAACGCTGATCGCCGGTTACATCGAGGAGCTCAACGGCAAGCTCAACCGGTGGGAGACCATCAAGAAGTTCGCCATCCTGCCCCGCGACCTGAGCATCGAGCAGGGCGAGATCACCCCGTCGATGAAGATCAAGCGGCGCAGCGTGGAGACCAACTTCGCCGAGCAGATCGACAAGATGTACGCGGGGTCGCTCGTCCAGATGTAGCTCTGAACCAGGCAAGGACCGAGCGCCGCGATCTCTGATCGCGGCGCTCGCGCCTTTTGCGGCTCAGCTCAGCCAGACGCCGTCGCGCATCAAGGTCCGGTCCGCGAGCTCGTTCTCCTCGCGCCAGGCCTGGATGCGGTCCGGGCGCAGGAGCAGGTAGAGGTAGGCGCCGCCGGCGCTGCGCGGATCCCAGTCCGTGCCGGTCGCGTAGCCGTCCGCCACCCAGGAAGGCGCCTGCGCCACCGGGAAGGTCTCCTCCAGCACCGCGTCGATCATGACGACGTCCCGGGTCCCGCCCAGGGCCAGCCGGGCCGTGCCGGTGGCCGCGATGTTCGTCGCCGTGCGGGACCTGCCGTCGGTGGCCAGGACGATCCGCTCGCGCAGCCAGGCCAGGGTGAGCGGCACCAGGTACGGCCCGTCCGCGGTGCCGGTCGCAACCCAGGCGTCGGCGACCGGGGCGGTCAGTTTGGCCAGGACGTCTGCTCTGCGGATCGCCGGCGGGCGCGGCTCGGGGTTCGTCATGCCGGCTGGAGGAGGCTCGGGACGGTGCCGTCGTCGCGCACCGTCGTGATCAGCTTGCCGTCGCCCACGTCCTTGACCTCCTGCACTTGCTCGGCTCCCGCCTTGAGCAGGCCCTGCGGGGCCGTCCTGATGTCTGCCACGTGCCAGTACCACCGCCACGATGGCGGAGTACGCCACCCGCGGATAGACCACGCCGTCGGCGTCCACGATGCCCGGCTGGTCGAGCAGCACCCGGACCGTGAGGTCGCAGAGCACCGCGAACGCCGCCACCGCCCAGGAGTACCGGCCGGCGAAGGTGAGCAGCACGGCGGCGACGACGAAGGCCCCGGACGGGTCCCAGAGGGAGCCGAACACGAGATAGGGACCGTAGACCAACAGGACCTGCGCACCCAGCAGTGCGCCGGCGCGCAGACCGGACAGGCGGGTGAACGCGAACCGGAGCTGCACCGCGCCGGTCGCCAGGATGACGCCGGTGGCCAGCACCTGCCCGCCGGGGTCGAAGCCGGGATCGTAACCACCCCAGGGAACGACCTCGAGGATGCGGTACACGCAGTAGAGCGCGACACACAGCACGACCGGGATGGTGGCGAGCCGGATCGGCCTGGACGCGGTCACGAACCCTCCCCGACCGGTGTGCAATCTGCAGCCGGATTCGTGCGGCAGACACTACCTCGCACCCCTCGCCTCTGTGACCGTTTAGGCAGGCCGAAGACGTCCACAGGGAGGCGACCGCCGTGCCCGATCCGAGCATCACCCCGTTCCGCATCGCGATACCGCAAGCCGGTCTCGACGACCTGGCCGAGCGGCTCGCCCGTACCCGCTGGGCCGATGAGCTGCCCGAGAAGGAGGTCGTCGCCGGTGGCTCGGGCACCCCCGCCCCGGCCGGCTGGGAGTACGGCGTCCCGGGCTCGTACGTCCGGGACCTGGTCGAGCGCTGGCGCACCTCGTTCGACTGGCGGGCCCGCGAGGCCGAGCTGAACGAGTACCCCCAGTTCACGACCGAGATCGACGGGCAGCGGATCCACTTCGTGCACGTACGCTCGGCCCAGCCGGACGCCGTCCCGCTGATCCTGACCCACGGGTGGCCCAACAGCTTCGTCGAGTACCTGGGCCTGGTGGGCCCGCTGACCGATCCGGCCGCGTACGGCCGCCCGGGCGCGCCCGCCTTCCACGTGGTCATCCCGTCGCTGCCCGGCTTCACCTTCTCCGGGCCCACGACCGAGCACGGCTGGAGCGCGTGGCGGACCGCCGCCGCGTGGGCCGAGCTGATGCGGCGGCTGGGCTACGACCGCTACGGTGCGCACGGCAACGACGCCGGCGCCATCGTCTCGCCGTTGCTCGGTGAGCTGGACCGCGAGCACGTCAGCGGGGTGCACGTCACGCAGATCTTCTCCTTCCCGCGTGGCGACGAAGGCGAGTTCGACGGGCTCACCGGCGAGGATTTCGGCGCCCTGCAGTTCGGTCAGGCGTTCACCGAGCACGCGGTCCACGACCGGTCCCAGCAGGCCCAGCCGCAGACCCTGGCCCACGCCCTGGCGGACTCGCCGGCCGGGCAGCTGGCCTGGAGCGGTCAGCTGTTCGGCACCGCGCTCAGCCCCGAGGACATCCTGACCAATGTGGCGCTGTACTGGTTCACCAACACCGCCGCCTCGTCGGCCCGGTTCTACTACGAGAACCACCGTGCCGCCCGCAACGCCGATCCGGCCGGGCCCACCACCGTGCCGATCGGCCTGGCTGCCTTCGCCTTCGACTTCCACGCGGTGCGCCGGTTCGCCGAACGCGACCACCACAACATCGTCGCCTGGAACACCTACGACCGCGGCGGGCACTGGGCCACGCACGACGCCCCCGACCTGCTCGTCGAGGACATCCGCCAGTTCTTCGCGGCACTCACCTGACCGTCCGGCCCGACAGCCGGCAGGAACCCATCGAGAGGAACCATCCGTGACTTTCACCGTACTCACCACCGCTCTTGACGCCCTGCGCCAGGTCACCGCCGGGGCTGTCGACACCGACCGGCTCGACGACCCGACACCTTGCTCGGAATGGACAGTGGCCCAGGTGCTCTTCCACGCCGCCGGCGACCAGCACGCCTGGGCGTCCATCGTCGGAGCCGGCTCGCTGCCGTCCTACAACCCGTTCGATCCGCCGCGCCGGCTCGACGCCGGCGTCCAGGACACGGTCACCAAGGCGATCGAGGCGGCCACCGGTGCCTGGGCCGGTGTCGACCCGGCGGCGGCATCGGTCCGAACCCCGCAGCCGCCCGAGCCGGAGCTGACGCCGGCCCTCGCGGCAGCCGCGTGCGCCCTCGACGCCGCCGTCCTCGCCTGGGACGTCGCTGTCGCGACCGG
>NZ_JBEZGQ010000356.1:0-7618 GCF_040650095.1 Actinoplanes sp. NPDC048791
CCCGCCACGACGGCCCGCTCGAAGTCGCCCTGCCGCCGCACATCTCGGTCTCACAGCTGGTTGTCCTGCGCCGCGACCCACAGGCCCTGGCGCGGTCCCTGCGACGCCCGTTGCCGCAACGCCCCACCCCCTACGCCCGGCGCGGCACCGCCTTCCACGCCTGGCTGGAGCAGCGCTTCGGCTCGGCCCGCCTGCTGGACGTGGACGAGCTGCCCGGCGCGGCGGACGACGACGCGGCCGCCGACGAGGAGCTGACCGCGTTGCAGGAGGCGTTCCTGGCCGGGGAGTGGGCCGAGCGCACCCCGGTCGAGGTCGAGGTGCCGTTCGCGACCACGGTCGCCGGGGTCGTGGTGCGGGGGCGGATGGACGCGGTCTTCGCTGATCCGGGTGACCGGTTCGACGTCATCGACTGGAAGACCGGCCGCCGGCCCACTGCCGCGGACGCTGCTGCCGCGGCGGTGCAGCTCGCGGCGTACCGGATCGCCTGGGCCGCCCTGGCCGGGGTGCCGGTGTCGCGGGTCCGGGCCGGCTTCCACTACGTCCGCGACGGGGTGACCGTCCGGCCGGTCGACCTGCTGGACGCGGAGGGCCTGGCCGCGTTGATCGAAGAGGTGCCTGAGCAGGCCGGCTGAACGGAGGCTCAGGTCGTGGCGGCGGCCAGCAGGTGCAGCAGGGCGGCCGCGTAGGCCTCCTCCGGCGTGGGCGCGGTGAACGTACGGTCCTCACCCAGCAGGGTGATGTCCACGTCCCAGCCGCGGTCCGTGCGGCGCAGGGCCCGCAGGGTCCCGCCGAGCAGCTCCCGGAGCTGGTCCTCGCGGGGCAGCCACAGTGCCTCGTCCAGCTCCACGTCGTCCATCGCCCACTCCGTGGTGCCGTTGAAACCGATCACCCGGCCCTCCGGCAACGAGTACACCTCAATGGTCATGTTGCTCAGCACGAACACGTCTTCGTCCAGGTCACGGTCGGGGATCGCGAAGCGGTCACCCGGCCCCGGTTTCCAGATCAGGCCGGCTTCCCTGAGCTCCTGTGCCACTTGCACGCCGATCACCGGTGCGCTCCCTTCGTCGTGCTAGGCTCCATCGCGTTGTCAGTTTGGTTCCCAAGTACCTAGGAGCGCCTGTGGGGATTCTGCCCCAGGCGCTCTTTGTCGTAACCCGGGTTTCTCCGGTACGGGCGATCAGTACGGCGACACGAGTCCCGCGAAGTGCGGGTCTTACTACCTCGTTCCTGGCCATAATGGACGGGAACGATCGACCGTCGAGGAGACGAGCATGGTTACCGGCGTAGTGAAGTGGTTTAACGCGGACAAGGGCTTCGGGTTCATCACCCCGGACGACGGCGGTGCCGACGTCTTCGCCCACTTCTCCGCCATCCAGACTTCCGGCTACCGCAGCCTGGACGAGAACCAGCGGGTTGAGTTCGAGGTGACCCAGGGCCAGAAGGGCCCGCAGGCCGCGAACATCCGCCCGCTCTGATCTCAGCCACACGCTGACCACCGGCGCCGGTCCCCTCGGGGGTCGGCGCCGGTGACGTTTCCGCCCCGGCGCGGTGGTGGTCTTCAGGCCCCCGCCGGGGTCGCGTCACCGACGCCCTCGGGTCGCGGCGCGGTGCCACCCAGGTGGGCCGGCAGCCACCAGCGGTCGTCCGGCCCGGACGGCTGCTCCGGGTATTCCCGCTGGGCCGCGTCCAGCAGCGCGCTCAGCCGCTGCCGCAGGACCACCGTCGTCGCCTCCGCGGTGGCGCCGGCCGCCGCCCGGACCGGCTCGCCGATCTTGATGATCACCGGCACGTGCCGTTTGGTCAGATCTTTCGGGTGGCCCTTGGTCCAGAGCCGGTGCGGTCCCCACACCGCCATCGGGATCAGCGGCACCCCGGCCGCCTGGGCCAGCCGGGCCGCGCCCGACTTCAGCGCCTTCACCGTGAACGACTCGCTGATCGTGGCCTCCGGGAAGACGCCGACCACCTCACCGTTCTTGAGGGCCTTCTCCGCCTCGTTGAAAGCCGCGGTGCCCGCCCGGCGGTCCACCGGGATGTGGTGCATGCCGCGCATCAGCGGCCCGCTGACCTTGTGGGTGAAGACCGACTTCTTGGCCATGAACCGGACCAGCCGCTTGGCCGGCTGGGCGCCGAGGCCGCAGAAGATGAAATCGAGGTAACTGGCGTGGTTGCTCGCCAGTACCGCCCCGCCCGTGGCGGGGATGTGCTCCGCCCCTTCGATCTGGATCCGCAGGTCAAGGACACGGAACATCGTCTTGGCGAGGCCGATGACGGGGGGATAAACGATTTCCATCCGATTACGGTACCGGGGCAGGGTGAAGGTTGCCTGGCAGGAATGCAACCGATCCGGCTCCAGCGGCGTCTTAGAGATGACTGTGCCGGATCCCGGGAGGGGTCCGACTTCGCTGGGGAGGCTTTCGCATGCAGACCGTGTCCGCCCGTCGGGAGCTGGGCCTCGTGCTGGCGTTGGCCGTCTTCGGGCTCGCTCTGGTCCTTGTCGTCGCATTCGCCCCGTGGTACGGACCGGTGCCGGGCGATGCCGGGGCATCTGTGGTGCAGACCCTCCCGCCGGACGCCACTGCCGCGCTCGGCCGGTAACCCATGACGCGTCCCGGTGGTGTTCACTGGGATGATGTCCGAGAGCACACAGACCCCCGCCGTCTGGTCGCGGCCGGGTGGTGCGTGGGGTTCGGGCACCGTGACCAGTCCGGGCGTACCCCCGCTGGTGCCGCCGCCCGCCCCGCCGGAGTCGCCGCCCGCCGATGGGCCGCAGCGGCGCCGGCGTCAGATGTTGATCTTCGGCGGCATCGCCGGCGCGATCCTCGCGGTCGGCCTGGTGGTGATCCTGATCGTGGCCCTGAGCTCGGAGGGCAACCCGTTCGACCGGAAAGCTTCCGCCCCCACCGACCTGCGGCCACCGTTGGCGCAGATGTGTCCCGCGCCGACCGTGGCGCCCAGCGCGGACCCGACCGGGCGGCCCAGCGCCCCGCCGCCGGCGGCTCCCGGGGAACGGACCACCGACCCCGACGCGGGCATCTCCTACAAGAAGTACGGCGCCCCGTGGGTCCCGTGGGACACCACCTGGCGGGCCGGCACGCTCGAGGTGCCCTACCGGGTCGGCCAGCACTTCGTGACGGAGCAGTACAGCGGCGGCTCGTACCACGCCTCGATCCTGTCGGCGGCGGTCCCGGCGGCCGACAACGACGCGGTGACGGTTGATCTCAAGTGCGTCGGCCGCCAGGTCGCCGCGGACGTACGCGCGGAGTACTACCCGCAGCCGAACACGGTCGAGCCGTTGCGGGACGAGATGACCACGCTGGGCGGGCGGCCCGCCTGGGTCAGCGAGTTCCGGCTGCACTTCAAGGCGGCCGGGCTGACCGCCACCGACGAGCTGTCGGCGGTGGCGGTCATCGACGTCGGCAAGCCGACCGCGGCCGTGCTGTACGTGTCGATCCCCGGCACGCACAAGCAGTTCGACTCGGTGATCGACGACGTCCTCGAGTCGGTGCGGCCGCTCTAATTGCCGGTCAGGCCCCAGCGCTTGCGCAGCGCGTTGTCGGCCGCGTTGAAGAGCACGTCGATCAGGATGCCGATCACCAGCACCACGATGATGAACGAGATGACCAGGCTGGACTCGCTGAGGTCGCGCGCCTGCTGCATCCGTACGCCGATGGACAGCGCGCCGGGCACGATCACCAGCAGCTCACCGGCCATCAGGCTGCGCCAGGAGAACGCCCAGCCCTGCTTGAGCCCGGAGATGAACGAGGGCAGCGACGCCGGCAGGATCAGGTGGCGGTACTTGGCGAAGCCCTTCATGCCGAGCACCTGGCCGACCCGCAGCCACGTACGCGGCACGTAGTCGATGCCGCTGATCAGGCCGTTCGCCACCGAGGGGGCGGCGCCGATGATGACCACGAACATGATGGCGCTCTCGCTGATCTGGAACAGCAGGATGGCCAGCGGGAACCACATGATCGACGGCATCGTCTGCAGGCCGGTGATCAGTGAGCCGATGGCTGCCCGCAGCGGCGCGAAGCGGGACACCGCGGCGCCCACGATGGTGCCGATCAGCACGGCCAGCGCGAAGCCGGTCACCGCGCGCAGCATGGTCAGCCGGACGCCGTCCCAGAAGTCGCCGGTGGTGATCAGCGTGCCCAGGTCTCCGAAGACGGTGGCCGGGCCGGGCAGCACGTACTCGGGCTTCCACTGCGCCCAGACGACTATCTGCCAGGCCAGGATGACGATGCCGATGGCCAGCAGCTTGGGCCAGGCGCTGCGCCAGATGCGGCCACCCAGGGCGGCCTTGCTGCGCCGGGGGCCGAGCTCCAGCGCGTCGAGCCCGGTGAGGCGGTCCGCGGCCGCGGTGTCCGAGGCGGTGCGGTTGTCCTGGACGGGAACCTCAGCTTGCATGGCGGGCGACCTCCGCGCGGAGCCGGTCGGTGATCTCGGCGGCCTGGCCGGAGACCTCGGGGGAGTCGATACGCCGGGGGCGCTCGTGCATGATCTTGTAGTCCTCGATGACCCGGCCCGGGCGGCTGCTCAGCAGCACCACCCGGTCGCCGAGGCGGACGGCCTCGCGCACGTTGTGGGTGACGAACAGAACGGTCAGGTTCTGCTCGCGCCAGATCCGCTCCAGCTCGTCGTGCAGGATGTCGCGGGTCATCGCGTCCAGGGCGCCGAACGGCTCGTCCATCAGCAGGACGTCGGCGTTCTGGGCCAGGGACCGGGCTAGGGCGACGCGCTGGCGCATGCCGCCGGAGAGTTCGTGCGGGCGCTTGTGGCCGAAGCCGCCGAGCCGGACGACCTCGAGCAGCTCCTCGGCCCGTTGCCGGCGCTCGGCGCGGCCCATGCCGCGCAGGCGCATGGGCAGCTCCACGTTGCCCAGGACGGACAGCCACGGGAACAGGGCTGCCTCCTGGAACATCAGGGAGACGTGCCGGCCGCCGATGTCGAGGGTGCCGCCGCTGATCTGGTCCAGCCCGGCGACCAGCGAGAGCAGGGTGCTCTTGCCGCAGCCGGACGCGCCCAGCAGACACACGAATTCGCCCTTCGCCACGGTCAGGGAGACCCGGTCGAGGGCGAGCAGGGTGTTGCTGCCGGAGCCGTACTGCTTGGAGACGCTGTCCAGGCGGACCACCACGTCGCGGTCGGTCCGGGCTTCCGTGGCTTGCAGGATGCTCATGGGAACTCCCAGGTCGAAGCCGGCCGGGTCCGCGTCGGCGGACCCGGCCGGAGGCGGATCAGGAGGCTGCGGCGTCACTGACCGCGGGCTGGCCGTCGGCCTTGAGCAGCTCGTTGAGCGGGCCGAGGTCGTAGATGCCCTTGAGGTCGACCGGCTTGAGCAGGCCGACGTCCTGGGCGTGCTGCGCACTGGTGTAGAGCGACGAGGCGACCGGGTCGTTGGTGAACGTCAGGTTCTTGAACGCCGAGGCCAGGATCTCGTCCTTGAGCGGCTTGCCGGACAGGGCGCCGAGCTGCTCGTTGGCGGCCTTCTGGGCGCCGGCGTTGTCGGTCGCGATGAGCTTCTCCGCGGCGAGGTGGCCCTGCAGCAGCTTCTTGACCGTCTCCGGGTACTTCTTCAGGAACTCCTGCTTGACGATCAGGTGGGTGGTCACGAACTGCCCGTTCGGCCACAGGTCCTTCTCGTTGACCAGCAGCTTGCCCTTGGACTCCAGGATCATCCGGCTCAGGTTGGGCTCGGGCACCCAGGCGCCGTCGATCGCGCCCTGGGCGAAGGCCTGCAGGGCCGTCGCGTTGTCCTGCGGGAGCACGGAGACGTCGCCGCCGCCCTGCTGGTCGGCGTTGAGGCCGTTGGACTTCAGCCAGGCGCGCAGCGCGACGTCCTGGGTGTTGCCCAGCTGCGGGGTGGCGATCTTCTTGCCCTTGAGGTCGGCCGGGGCGTTGATGCCCTCCTTGACCACCAGGCCGGCGCCGCCCGAGGTGCTGCCCGCGATGATCTTGATCGCGGTGCCCTTGGAGGTGGCCCAGGCGTTGATGGCCGGGTTCGGGCCGATGTAGGTGGCGTCGATCGCGCCGGAGAACAGCGCCTCGACCGCGGCCGGGCCGGCGTTGAAGGTCTTCGGCTCCAGCTTGGTGCTGCCCAGCGACTGCTGGAACAGGCCGTTCTTCACCCCGATCAGGGCGGGCGCGTGGGTGATGTTCGGGAAGTAGCCGAGCCGCAGGGCCGGGGCCTCGCCCGACGCGGAGGCGGTGTCGTCGCTCTTGCCGCAGGCGGCCAGGGCGGTGGCGGACAACAGGGCGGTGGCGGCCAGGGCAAGCGCACGGACTGTGCGGGAGCTCATGCTCACTCCTAGTTCGTTCTCAAGGTGGTGGGAATCGCGGAAACAGTGAGTTCGGCGAGCGTGCGGTGGTTCACGACACCCTCGATGGCTTCTTCCACCGCGAGCCAGACGTCTTTGAGCCCGGTGGCGACACCGTGGTACGTCGTGGTCGTGGTGGGCAGGCCGCGCACCGTGGTGAGGGCGCCGCCGACGGAGCGGACCACGTCCCCGACCGTGATGTCCTCGGCCGGGCGGGCCAGGGAATAGCCGCCGTCGACACCGCGGTGGCTGTGCAGCAGGCCGGCGCGGCGCAGGTCGAGCAGGATGCCCTGGAGAAAGCTGAGCGGGATGTCCTGAGCCGCGGCCAGCGCGGCTGCCTTGACCAGGTGGGGGTGGTCGGCGGCGATCGCCAGCATGGCCCGGACGGCGTAGTCGGTGCGTGCCGAGACGTACACGGGGCATGTCCTCTCGGTCCGGCGGAGCGCAAACTCTGCTTTCTCTATCTGATGGATGGGAATAGTGGATGAGGTAGGGGACGGTCGTCAAGCCCCATCCGGATGGTGAGAAGCCGGCCACCGGGTATCGTCACCGGCCGTGGGTGACCAGGGGACGACGGCGATCCGGATCGGGCTGCACGAGGTGGCCGGTCTGCGCTGGCCGCAGCAGGTGCTGGCCGGCGAGGGCAAGCGGCAGACGTCCGCCGTCCCACTGCCCCGGCTGCCCTGGTCGAAAGCCGCGATCGAGGTGCCGATGGGCGAGAGTGCGGCGCGGGCCGTCGACCGGGTGACCCGGCTGCGCAAGATCTTCGGGTACGGCGTAGCGCCGGCCGTGATCCTGCTCTTCCTGATCGCCGACGCTCTGCTGCTGTGGGGCCGGTTCGGCGACCTCAAGCCGCCCACGGTGGTCTTCACGGTGCTGGGCGTGGTGGGCGTGCTGCTGATCCTGAGCGGCTTCGTGCCCGACGCGGTCTCCCGGGCCACCGGAGCGCCGTACGTGGCGCGCGATCAGCTGCGTTTCCCGAAGGCGCGTCCGGAGGCGGTGGCCCAGCTGGTGAAGCTGAACCCGAAGGTGAAGATCGACGGAGGGCCGGCCGGCCGGTGACGGTGCGGCGAAACATGAACGACTACTGAGTGTGGCAATATCGCCCCGTGTTCGCCCTGTCCGAGCGCCGCCGAACGTCCACGACCGTCCGCCTGGCGCCCGGCGTACGGGTGCGGGACTCCATCGCGTACGTGCCCCGCCGCGACCATTTCTTCGCGCTCGACCCGGCCCACCTGCACGCCCTGCGCCAGGCGGACGGTCGTGGACGTTCGGCGGCGCTCGGACAGGGCGAACACGGG
>NZ_JBEZGQ010000357.1:0-7608 GCF_040650095.1 Actinoplanes sp. NPDC048791
TGGCCATCCGGCCACCCGCGCGTCACTTCAGTGAGCCGGACGTCAGTGGTGCCCGCCCATGCCGCCACCGTTGTTGGAGCCGCCGCCGGTGTTGTTGCCACCGCCGTTGTTGTTGCCACCGGTGTTGTTACCGCCACCGTTGTTGGAGCCGCCACCGTTGTTGGAGCCGCCACCCGTGTTGGAGCCACCGCCGGTGTTGGAGCCACCACCGGTGTTCGAGCCGCCACCCGTGTTGGAGCCGCCACCCGTGTTGGAGCCACCGCCGGTGTTGGAGCCACCACCGGTGTTCGAGCCGCCGCCGGTGTTCGAGCCGCCGCCGGTGTTGCCGCCCTGGTGACCGTTGCCGCCCTGGTGACCGTTGCCGCCCTGGTGACCGTTGCCGCCCTGGTGGCCGTTGTTGCCGCCGCCGTGGTTGCCGCTACCGTGGCCGTTGCCGCCACCGATCGGGCCACCGTTGCCCGGGCGGTACGCGACCACCGGCATGGCGATCCCGAAGGACCGGCGCACGGGGCGGTCGAAGCGGCCGCAGTTGTCGTACACGAGGGTGGCGCGCAGCAGCGCCACGCCGGAGCGGTCGAAGTCCGCGTTCACGCGGAACGCGGTGAAGTCGGTGCGCCCCGGGCGCAGCGAGTCGCCCCGCGAGAAGGACGTCGAGCGGGCGTTGCGCGGGTAGTCGACGTCGACGCGCCGGCCGCTCACCCAGACCTGGGCGTCACAGATGCGACGGTCGGTCTGCCAGCGGATGCTGACCCAGGTGTCGGTGTGGGCCCGGACCCGCTGCACGAAGTTGGAGACGGGCTGCGGTCCCCGCGGTGCCGCTTCCGCAGCGGTGGGGGCCACCAGCGACGCCATGCCAACCGAAGCGACGGTGGCGGCCACGAGGGCTCCGATACGCCGAGACTTGTTCATCCCATTCCTCCGAAACTAGTTCGTCGTCAGGCCGAGGGCTGGCCTGACGAAAGAGAGGTTATGGGCGATTTGCGCCTCACTACGGGATTTGGAGGTGTTTCGGGACAAATTATAGCTTTTTAACCATTACGTGGAGGCCCACTAGTCCTTTCGACTGATGATCAAATGCTTCCGGAACGGTGCCGATGATCACGAAGCCGAGCGACTGCCAAAGGTGCACGGCAGCGGCGTTGACCTGCACAACCGCGTTGAACTGGATGCTGTGATAGCCGTTGCCGCGGGCCCACTCGACGACGTGCTCACCCAGCGCCCGGCCCACGCCCCGGCCGTGCCGGCCCGGGTCGACCATGAAACTGCCGGTAGCGACGTGCGCGCCGCGGCCCGGCCGGTTGGGCCCCATCTTCGCCGAGCCGAGGATCTCGTCACCCTCCACCGCCACCACGGTGCGGCCGGGTGGCTGCTCCATCCACAACGCCCGGGCCTCGTCGGGGCCGAGCCCCAGCGGGTACGCGTACGTCTCGCCGGCCTCCACGATCTGCGACCAGAACGGATAGATCCGGGGCCAGTCCTGCTCTGTCGCCTCTCTGATCCACATGCGTCGACCCTAGGGCGACTTGAGTTCGCGTACCCAGGTGGCCGGGGCGGTCCCGCTGACAGGATTCCCGGCATGACTGAGGCACGCCGCGAGCCGGCCGTCCTGCTGGGCGCCGGGGTTCTGGCTCTCGCGATCTCCGCGATCCGTCCGTACTCCTACGGCACCTGGCTGCTCGAGGTGCTGCCGGCGCTGATCGCCATCCCGGTCCTGGTGCTGACCTACCGGCGCTTCCCGCTGACGCCGCTCGCCTACCGGCTGATCCTGGCCCAGGCGCTGATCCTGATGATCGGCGGTCACTGGACCTACGCCCAGGTGCCGGCCGGGGAATGGGTGCAGGACCTGTTCTCGCTGGAGCGCAACCCGTACGACCGGCTGGGGCATCTCTTCCAGGGCATCACCCCGGCGATCATCGCCCGCGAGATCCTGCTGCGCCGCACCCCGCTGCGTCCCGGCGGCTGGCTCTTCGCCCTGGTGGTCTGCGTGGTGCTCGGGGTGAGCGCGTGCTGGGAGTTCTTCGAGTGGTGGTCGGCCCTGATCGGCGGCAGCGCGGCCGACGACTTCCTCGGCGCGCAGGGCGACGTGTGGGACACCCAGTGGGACATGTTCCTGGCGCTGTGCGGTGCGGTCGTGAGCCAGCTGCTCTTCTCCCGCGTACACGACCGCCAGCTGAGCCGGCTCAGGACGGCACGGGACTGATCCGGTCGTTGCGCAGGTGCTCGTAGACCACGGAGGTGCGCACGTCGGCCACGTGCGCGTGCTCGGTCAGCCGGTCGATGACAAAGGCATAGAGGCTCTCGTTGTCCGGCACCGCCACGTGGATCAGGAAGTCCTCCGAGCCGGTGGTGACGAAGACGCCGAGCGTGTCCGGCAGGGCGGTCACCCAGTTCCGGAAGGCCTCGATGTTCCGCCGCGACGGGGGCCGGATCCGGACCGCGATGAGTGCCTGCACCGGCCGGCCGATCGCGGCCAGGTCGACGGTGAGGCTGGCGCCCCGGATGACGCCACGCTCGCGCAGCGCCCGGGTGCGGTCCAGCGCGGTGGTCGGCGAGACCCCGACCGCGGCGGCGATGTCGCGGTTGGTGCGCCGTGCATCGATCTGCAGTTCCCGCAGCAACGCCGTATCAAGTTCGTCCAGATGCGCCATAGCGCCAGCGTAGCCGGATTAAGTACGGATTCCTTGTCACAGACCCGTGCGGATGCCTACCGTTTCTCACTATGAACGGCATTAATCAGGTGGGCTTCGAGCCCGAGGAGATCCGTACCGACGAGCCCACCCGCTCCGCCCGGCTCAAATGGGTGATCGTCGTCGACGAGGCGCTGCCCGCCGGACGCGCCACCAACGCGGCCATCTGTGTCGCGGCGGCCACGACCGCGGCGGTGACCGGGCTGCTCGGGCCGGACGCCAAGGACGCCGACGGCTCCGTGCACCCCGGCCTGCCCTGGGCGGGCTGCTCGGTGCTGGGCGCCCCGGTCGCCCGGCTCACCGAGATCCGTACGCGGGCAGCCGGCTCGCTGGGCGTCTTCGTCGCCGACATGCCGGTCCAGGGCCAGGCCACCCGGGTGTACGACGAGTACCTGCGCCAGGTCGGGGAGACGGCCGGCGCCGAGCTGGCGTACCACGCGGTCAGCCTGGTCGGGCCGCGCAACCGGATCGACAAGCTGGTGCACCGCCTGGGCCTGCTCGCTTGATTTGACCGTTCAAATCACCGGTAAAGCCCCGATACGCGACGATAGGGGTGGTTACCGACAGAGGGAGACGGCATGTCGCTCAGTGCGGCCCATTCGGCGGCGTTCCGACGGGAGGCGCCCCGGGAGGGCCGGGTCTGGTCGATCCGGGACGCCGCGGGCTATCCGGCTCCGGAGGACGAGGCCGGCCGGCGGGCCATGCCGTTCTGGTCCAAGCCCTCCCGGGCCGAACGCGTGGTCGGCGCGGTACCGGCGTACCGGGGCTTCGACGTGGTGGAGATCCCGATGGCCGACTGGCTGGACAGCTGGCTGCCCGGCCTGCGGCGGGACGGGCTGCTGGTCGGGGTGAACTGGGCCGGCGCCCGGGCCACCGGCTTCGACCTGGCACCCGACCGGGTCGCCGCGTGGTTCACCGGGCAGCCCTGAGACCCGCCGAAATCTTGAGTGACTCCCGGCGGGACCGATACGGATGGCGACAGCCCGCGGTACCGCTCAAGGAGTTCTGATTTGCTGATCACCCTGCTGCGCGGGATCGTGGGCCGCCGGCCCGGGCAAGGCGCCGACGAGGGTGCCACCGCCGTCGAGTACGCCCTGCTCATCGGCCTGATCGTGGTGATCGTCATCGCCGCCGTCACGCTGCTCGGCGGCGACCTCGGCGCGCCGGCCACCGGAGTCGCCCAGCACGTCGGCGCACTCGCGGACGACGGTTCCTGGGCACGACCGGGCAATCGTCGCGTGGGCCGGTAGCCCCGGACCCCGGCACCCCCTATGCTTGCCGAACTGCAAACAAAGGGGTAGCGGTGCGAACTCTCGAGATCCTCGTTGTCGACGACGACGACGCCGACGCCCTGATGATCTCGGAGGCGCTCGAGGGCTCCGAGCGGCAGACGACGGTCAACCGGGTGGCGGACGGGCGCGAGGCGCTCGACTACCTGCTGCGCACGGCGCCGTACGAGAACGCCCACCGCCCCGATCTGATCCTGCTGGACCTCAACATGCCCCGCATGGACGGCCGCGAGACGCTGGAAGCGATCAAGACCGACGAGCGGCTGAAGACCATCCCGGTGGTCATCCTGACCACCTCGGGTGCGGCGCCGGACATCGCGTCGAGCTACCAGCACCGGGCGAACGCGTACGTGACCAAACCGTTCGGGCTGGACGAGTTCGAGGCCACGGTCCGGACGATCGACCGCTTCTACCGCGAGGTCGCGCTGCTCCCGCCGGGCGACTGACCGCCGGTTACCGCGCATCCCCGCGGGGTACGAGCAGAGCCATGTCGGACAACACCGCCCCCGAGGACCTCGGGGCCCCGCAGTCTTTCCTCGTCCTCGCCGACGGCACGCCGGTCTACGACCGCGCGGGCGACAAGGTCGGCACGGTCGCGCACGTCCTCTCCGACGACCGGGACGAGATCTTCCAGGGCCTGGTCGTGAAGACCGCGCAGGGTCATCGCTACGCCGCCGCGACCCAGATCGACGGCCTCTTCGAACACGGTGTCATCGTGGCGGTCCCCGCGGCCGAGCTGCACGAGCCCACCGAGGAGACGATGGCCAAGGCCGGCGACGACGACTCCTTCACCGACGGTCTGCGCCGGGCCTGGAACTGGCTCGTCCAGCCGAAGTGACCCCGGCGGCCGCGACGAGTCCGAGGCGGCTCAGCGCGGCGTTGTCGTGGAAGCGGGTCAGCCCGGCGAGGTGCTCCCCGCGTACCGTCAGCGCCAGCAGGCCGGCCGGGCGCGCGACCGTCTCGCCGGGCCCGGCCAGATAGCAGGCGTAAGCCGGCTGGGTGTTGACCTCGGCCGGGACGAGCAGCAGCTGCCGCGACCCCCGCCACGCGTCGCTGGCCCGCAGGAAAGCGCCGATCGCGGCCGGACCCTGATATTCGTGCGGCGCCGGCGGCATGGTCAGCCAGGCGTCGTCGACCAGCAAGCCGACGACCGTGTCCACGTCACCGGCCGTGAACGCGTCCGCGAAGCGTCGCGCCAGCCGGCCGTCGTGCGGCGTCGTCCGCCCGTCGCCCACCGCGGACCGGGCCCGTTGGAGCACGCCCTTGACCACGGTGGGAGTCGTCGCGAGCATCCCGGCGACCTCGGCGGCCGGATACCCGAGGACGTCCCGCAGGATCAGTACGGCGGCCTGCCGGGGCGGGAGCCGTTGCAGCGCGGTGATGAACGCGAGCTCCACCGCCTCCTTCATGCCGTAGCGCGCCTCCGGGCCGGGAGCGGTGTCAGGCAGCTGCTCCAGCAGGGTGTCGGGGCACGGCTGCAACCAGGTCACCGCGTCGCGCCGAGTCGGCTCGGGCGGCTCGAACGGAGGTTTCGGCACCGCCGGGACACGCCGGGCGGCCGAGCGCCGGAGGTTGAGACAGCGGTTCGTGGCGATCGTGTACAGCCAGGTGCGCAGCGAGGAGCGGCCCTCAAAGCCCGCCAGCCCCTGCCAGGCCGCCACCAGCGTCTCCTGCAGGGCGTCCTCGGCATCGCTCAGCGACCCGAGCAGCCGGTAACAGTGCAAGAGCAGCTCACCACGGTACGGCTCGACGAGCTCACCGAAGTCCGTACCGTCCACGTCCGCAGCATCTCATCCCCGGACCGTTCCGATCGTCTCCGCGCCGGTGTCTCAACCAGGGACAGAACACCGAACCTGCGCTCCGCGCAGCCCGCCGAAGGGAATCCCGATGCCGGACGAAGAGAGTGCCGCCCTGCGCGTGGCGCTGGCGTACCACCGGGCCTGGACGAGCAAGGACGTCGAACTGGCCCTGACCTACGTCGCGGACGACCTCGTCTGCGACGCGCCGGCCGGCCGGATCGACGGCCGCGACGCCTACCGCGACTTCCTCGCGCCGTTCGCCCGGTCGCTGATCAGCACCACCCTGATCGCCGCCTTCGGCGACGAGGACAAAGCCCTGCTGATGTACGACACCAGCTCCGCGCTCGTGGCCAGCGCTCCCGGCGCCGAATGCCTGACCGTGCGGCAGGGCCGGATCACCTACAGCCGCT
Source organism: Actinoplanes sp. NPDC048791 (assembly GCF_040650095.1). Lineage (NCBI taxonomy): Bacteria > Bacillati > Actinomycetota > Actinomycetes > Micromonosporales > Micromonosporaceae > Actinoplanes > Actinoplanes sp. NPDC048791. The sequence goes on from NZ_JBEZGQ010000357.1 coordinate 6,186, forward strand.
TCATCTTCGACCGCCTCCCCTTCGCCGCCGCGAGACAGGCCATGGCCTAGCGTCAGCGGCAGGAGGTACCGGTGGACGAGAACGAGTTGCGCACGGCGGAACGCCGCCTGCAGGCTGCCCAGCTGGCGTCGGACGTACCGGCGCTGGACGAACTGCTCGACGACCGGCTGGTCTTCACCGGGCCCGACGGCGCGCTCTACGGCAAACAGGACGACCTGCGCGTGCACCGCACCGGCACGCAGGTGATCGACGCCCTGCACGAGGAGGAGCTGACCGTGCTGGTCGCCGGGCGGACCGGGATCACGTGGTTCCTCGGCGACCTGCGCGGCAGCATCAACGGCACGCCGTTCGAGGCCCGGATGCGCTACACCCGCACGTGGGTGCACGACCACGAGCACGGCTGGCGCATCATCGCGGCCCACGCGAGCGTCGTCTGAGCGTCCCTCAGGCGCCGTCGAGCACAACCCGCAGGAAGCCGATCAGGTCGGCGCGCCGGCGCACCGGGTTCCGGTACAGCGCCGGCCCGCCGACCCGGATCCGCCGGGCTTCCCGGATCACCCGGTGCCAGCGTTCGTCGTAGGTCCGCAGGGCGAAATCGGCGGCCTCGGTCTTGGCGGTGACCCGCCCGGCGGCGAGTGTGTGCCGCAGCCGGGCAGCGCCGAGGACACCCCAGGAGGTCGCCCAGGCGCTGAAGCCGACCGGGCCACGCGCGGTGACGTCGCGCCAGCGGGTCCAGTAACCGGCGAGGTTCTGCCGGGTGCTCTCGGCCAGCGCCGGCCAGTCGGTGTGGATGCCGAGCCCGCCCACGCCGGGGCCGCGGACGGCGACCCCGCTCTGGGCGAGCACGTGCCAGGTCACGAGATGCCGCTCGAAGCGTGACTCCGGCTCGACCTGCCACTCGTGCACCGCGGGCCCGGGCGGGCAGGTGGCGGGATCACGCCGGAGGTCCTCGGCGGTCACGTACAGACCGTCGAAGTACGGCTTGCGGTGGGCTCGCCGCAGGTCGGCGTGCACGGCTCGCAGGGTCGGCACGTCCGGCGTACCGGAGACGACCGCGACGAAGTCGATGTCACTGACGCCGGGCCGATAGTCCCCGAGCGCGACCGAACCCTGCAGGTAGAGCCCGCGCACCAGGCCGGGTGCGTGCCGGTCGGCCAGCTCCAGGTAGGTCGCGCACACCTGCTCGACATTCACCCGCGTCACGGTATCCCGAGGGTTCCCGCCACCTGAGTGCCGCTCGGCGCCGGCTGCCTGCGTAGTGGTCAGCCGACCGTTTCCAGGCCCGAGTCGCCGCAGATCTTGACGAGTTCCGCTGCCGCTGCGCTGACCGCCGCCACCGCGTCAGGTTCGGCGTCGGTGCCGTGGGCGGCCTCGGCCTTGGTGCACGCGGCGGACAGGGCCTGCGCCGCGTCGGGGACCGGGG
>NZ_JBEZGQ010000358.1:0-7599 GCF_040650095.1 Actinoplanes sp. NPDC048791
CTGCCGCCTACACCGGGCATCTGGCGCTGACCCTGGACGAATGGCAGTACCAGCGCGGCACCGGGCCGTGCCTGGAGGCCGCCGCCGCGCAGGCGACCGTCTCGGTGCCCGACCTCGCCGACGAACCGCGCTGGCCGGATTGGGCGAAGCACGCCGTGGCGGCCGGGGCCCGCAACTCCCTGTCGGTCGGGCTGCCGATCGTGGAGCAGATCGACGGCGCGCTCAATCTCTACGGCGTCACGGACGCGGCCTTCGACGACGACGCGGTGGTGCTGGCCCAGACCTTCGCCGGCTACGCGGCGGTCGCCCTGGCCAACGCCAACCTGTACGGCGTCACGGCCCGGCTGGCCCGCCAACTCCAGACGGCGATGGCCAGCCGGGCCGTGATCGAGCAGGCCAAGGGCATCGTCATGGGCCGCCGCCGGTGCACCGCTGACGAGGCGTTCGCGATCCTCACCAAGATCTCCCAGGATTCCAACCGCAAGCTGCGCGACGTCGCCACCACCCTGGTCACCAAGGCCGGACGTGGCGACGAATGGTGATCCGCGACAATGGGTGCCGGACGGACAGCCGTGCGACGAGAAGGCGGAGCTGACATGGCATTCGATTGCACCGTGGAGCGCCAGGGTGACACCGTCGTGGTCACCCCCGAGGGTGACATCGACCTGGAGACCGCGACCTACCTGCGCGAGGTGCTGCGGCAGGTGGTGGCGGACAAGCAGGACGGCCGCATCGAGGTCGACATGCACGCCGTGACGTTCCTGGACTCCTCCGGCATCGGCATGCTGGTCGCCGCCCGCCGGGCCGCCGAGCTCAAGGGCATCACCCTGCGCCTGCGCGAGCCCGGCCCGATGGTCCGGATGGTGCTCGAGGTGGCGAACCTGGACGGTCTGCTCATCGGCGCCTGAGCGGGACAGCGGCGTGTAACCCGGCGAAGGCCGGGTACACCGGCGTTCCCCGTGCAGAGCGAGGAGATGCAGTAGTGACCCGATCGCAGCCCCCGGCTCAGGCCCGGCCCCCGGGCCGCGGCACCCTGGCCGACCTTCTGATCGACCTGGCGGGCACCGCCGACGACGACTCCACCGTCGGTGGCCGGCTGAGCTCGATCGTCCAGCTCACGGCCGACATGGTGGACGCGGTGGCCTTCGCCTCGGTGACCCGGCAGGGCGAGAGCGGCTACAGCACGGTGGCGGTGAGCAGCGAGCTCGCCCTGGCCGTCGACGAGGCCCAGTACGCCGACAAGGCGGGGCCCTGCCTCGACGCCCTGGACGGCGGCTCCCCCACCAGCGTGCCGCGGATCGACGCGACGATGATCTGGCCCACGTTCCGGGACGCGGCGTACAAGCTGGGGCTGCGCTCGTCGCTGTCCATCCCGCTGTTCGCCGGGCGTGGATTGCCGGTGGCGGCGCTCAACCTCTACGGTCACGACCCGGCCGCCATGGCCCCGCTGAGCGCGGCGGTCCTGGCCGCGTACAACGACGCGCCGGAGGGACGCCCGCCCGGCCCGGCCGAGGATCTCTGCCCCGGAGCGCAGGACCTGATCGCCGGGCTCGTCGGCGCCTTCGCCGTCCGGGCCACGATCCAGCAGGCGATCGGCATGATCATCTCCGACCGGCAGACCAACGCGGACCTGGCGTACGCGCTGCTGCGGTCGCGGGCCGCCGAGTCGACGGGTTCCCTGATCGAGGCGGCCACGACAGTCGTCGCCGACGGCCGGTGAACGTGGCACTCTGGCCACCGTGGACACCATCGGCGCCGGCCCCGCTGACCTGATCTTCACCGGCGGTCCCGTCTTCACCGCCGATCCCCGGCAAGGCTCAGCCCAGGCCCTGGCCGTACGCGGCGGCCGGATCCTCGCCGTCGGCGGCGCCGAGGTCACCGAGCTCGCCGGGCCGCGCACCGAGGTGGTCGACCTGCGCGGGCGGATGCTGCTGCCCGGTTTCCAGGACGCCCACGTGCACGCGGTGATGGGCGGCGTGGAGCTGGGCCAGTGCGACCTGACCGGCACGACGGAGCTCACCGACTATCTCGCCCGGATCGACGCGTACGCGCGGGCCCACCCGGACGATCCCTGGATCGTCGGCGGCGGCTGGTCGATGGAGAGCTTTCCCGGCGGTGTGCCCGGCCGGGAGCTGCTGGACGCGGTGGCCGGCGACCGGCCGGTGTACCTCACCAACCGTGACCACCACGGGGCCTGGGTGAACAGCAAGGCGCTCGCCCTGGCCGGGATCACCGCCGCCACCCCGGACCCGGTCGACGGCCGGATCGACCGCGAGCCCGGCGGCGCTCCGAGCGGCGGCCTCCAGGAGGGCGCGATGTCGCTGGTCGCGGCGGTCGTACCGGCGGTGACCCCGGCGCAACGGCTCGCCGGTCTGCTCCGGGCCCAGCGGCTGCTGCACGAGCTGGGCATCACCGCCTGGCAGGACGCGATGCTGTGCGCCACCAACGGCTATCCCGACATCTCCGACGCCTACCGCACCGCGGCCACCGACGGTTCGCTGATCTCCACCGTCGTCGGCGCGCTCTGGTGGGACCGCGAGCGGGACGCCGGCCAGCTCCCCGAGCTCGTGGCGAAGCGGGCGGAGCTCAGCGTCGGGCGGCTGCGCTGCGGCTCGGTGAAGTTCATGCTCGACGGGGTCGCCGAGAACTTCACCGCGGCGATGACGGCTCCCTACCGCGACGGGCATGGCGTCGCGACGGCGAACCGTGGCCTGTCGTTCATCGATCCGGTCGCGTTGCGCGACTACGTGACCGCGGTGGACGCGCTGGACTTTCAACCCCACTTCCACGCGCTCGGCGACCGGGCCGTCCGCGAGGCCCTGGACGCGATCGCCGCCGCTCGGGCCGCCAACGGGCCGCGGGACACCCGGCCGCACCTGGCCCATCTGCAGGTGGTGCATCCGCAGGACGTGCCGCGCTTCCGTTCGCTGGGGGCGACCGCGACCATCCAGGCGCTGTGGGCGACCCACGAGCCGCAGATGGACGAGCTGACGCTGCCGTTCCTGGACCCGGAGCTGGCCGGGCGGCAGTACCCGTTCGGCGACCTGCACCGCGCCGGCGCGACCCTGGCCGCGGGCAGTGACTGGCCGGTCAGCAGCCCCGATCCGTTGCGCGGCATCCATGTGGCGGTCAACCGGGCACTGCCGGGCAGCGGGGCCGAGGCGTTCCTGCCCGGGCAGCGGCTCGAGCTGGCGACGGCGCTGCGGGCGTACACGTCGGGGTCGGCCTTTGTTAATCACCGGGACGACACCGGCACGCTGCGGGCCGGCAATCAGGCCGACCTGGTGGTGCTGGACCGCGATGTCTTCGCGGGCCCGCCGCAGGCGATCGCGGAGGCCCGGGTGGCGCTGACCTACATCCGGGGCGCACGCGTGCACGCCGCCCCGGATGCGTGAGAAACCTCAGCGCTCGCTCGGCACCGGCTCGGCCTCGGCGTGCTCGGCGTCCTCCGGCTGAACCTCGACGGTGTCCTCCACCGGCTGGCGCTGCGCCGGGACGGCCACCTCGGCGCTGGAGCCGTGCCGGCCGGCCGACTCGTCCGGCACCGGCAGCTCGCCGATGACCTGCGGCTGGTCGACCCACAGCGCCCGCAGCTGGCCCTGCATGAAGGTCATGAGGCGGCCGCGGTACTCCCGGTCGAACTGCTCGAGCGCCTCGATCTGCTCCTGCAACGCCTCCCGCTTGACGCCGAGGCTGCCGACCACGTCGTCGTAGCGCTGCTTGGCCTGCAGGTTGAGCTGCTCGGCGTTGGCCTTGGCCTCCGCCGCGATGCCATCGGCCCGCGCCTGCGCTTCGAGCACGATCTGCTCGGCGTTGCGGCGGGCCTCCTCGGCGGCCGCGCGGGCGTCCTGGCCGATCTGCTCGGCACCGGCGCGGGCGTCGTAGAGCACCTTGTCGGCCTCGCGGCGCACGTTGTGCGCGTGGATCTGGGCGTCGCGGGCGATGTTCTCCGCCGCGGCCAGCGCCTCCGTACGGATCTTGTCGGCCTCCTGGTGGGCCTTGGCGACGTAGTCCTCGGCGGTGCGCTGGGCCATGGTCAGCACCTGGAGGGCCTGGCTCGGCAGTCCCGGCACGGGCGTGGGCGAGACCAGCGCGTGCTCGGAGGTCGCGCCGTCGGGCGACGTCCCGAGCATGACCTTGACGCGATCCTTCATCCGGTTGTCAGTCACAGGAGACCTCCGTACGTGCGGCTTCACCGCGGCGGCTTCGGTCGACGGAGCCCCTGCCCGGAGGCGGGAGCGGACACGGTCGACGCGGCTGTCGGCCCCGGCGTACCGGCCGGAACGCTGGCCATGATCGGCGGCATGTTACCAACTTGAACAGGCGGAACGCGAGAAGCCGTTCAGCGGGAGCCGTCGGCCGTTCGGACCGGTCCGGACAGAGAAACGCCTGCTCGTACGGGGTGCGCGAGGCCGTCGCCGAACGGCCCGAGCAATCACGCCAGGGCGATTCAGCCGTTATTAGACGTTTTACACCATTAATGCTGTTTAGCATGGTCCTCACCTGCCGGCAAGCGTGAGGATGCCATGAGAAGTCGCCGCTCGTTGACCGTCTTTCTGACGGTCGGAACTGTCCTGCTGGCCACCGCGGCGACCGCTGACGCCTCCTCCGACCGGCCCGTCGCCATCTGGGAGATGAACGAGCATTCCGGCGCCCGCACCATGACCGACAGCAGCGGCCGCGGGCTGCACGGCCGGATCGGCAACGAGGTACGGATCGACACCCGCGTCAACGGCGCCACCGGCTACCGCTTCGACCGGCTGGAGCCCGACTCCCCGCCGGCCCGCCCCGGCCACCTGGTGACCGTGCGCGACTCAGACTCCCTCGACCCCGGCACCCGCGACTTCGCCGTGACGGTCCGGCTCCGGACGACCCACAAGTTCGGCAACATCATCCAGAAGGGCCAGGCGACGGTCTCCGGCGGCAACTTCAAACTCCAGATTCCCAGCGGCATCGTCGAGTGCCTGTTCCGCGGCTCGTCCCGCTCCCTGGCGGTGTCGTCACCGCGCCGCCTCAACGACGGCCGCTGGCACACCGTGCGCTGCGCCCGTACGGGCGACGGGGTGACGCTGGTCGTGGACGGCGCGACGGTGGCGCGCACCGCGGGCTGGACCGGCCGGATCGCCAACTCGTGGCCGGTGAGCATCGGCGGCAAGACCGACTGCGACCAGATCGACGTGGGCTGCGACTACTACGCCGGCGATCTGGACTATGTAGAGATCGACGCACGCTGATGCGGGTATTGCGCCGTACCGCCGTCGTGGCTTGTGTCCTGGCCGGAGTGGCCGCACCGGCGTCCGCCGCACCCGGCCGCCCGGCCGACGGCTTCGAGCAGCCCGTCGTCCCCGCCGGCAGCTACGTCACGCGCACCGCGGGCGAGACGTTCGGCCGGTGGACGGTCACCCGCGGCAGCATCGACCAGATCGGCCGCGGCTACTGGCAGGCCGCCGACAGCCGCCAGTCGATCGACCTGAACGGACGGTCCGCGGGCACGATCCGCACGACGGCGGCCACCCAGCCGTCGGTCCGCTACCGGCTCAGTTACTTCCTGGCCGGCAACCCGGCCGGCGGCCCGGCGGTCAAGACCGGCCAGGTCCTGATCAACGGTACGGTCCGGCAGACGTTCACCTTCGACACCACGGGCCGGACGTTCGCGGCGATGGGCTACGTCCGCAGGAGTTTCGTCTTCGTCGGCACCGGCGGCCCGGTCACCATCGACTTCGCCAGCACCTCGGGCCCGACGGCGTACGGCCCGGTCATCGACAAGACCTCGGCCGTACGCTGCCTGACCCTCGCCTGCGCCTGAGGCGGGCAGCCGATCGAGGGATGTCCGGGCCGCCGGGCCGGGAGTAGAACGGAGAGCGGACCGGATCCACCGCCGACGGATCTCCCAAGACACCTCCGCGGCGGTGCCGGCCGCGCCTGTGCAACGCGACCTCCCGCTCCGGGTCCGTAGGAGCTTCCGTGCGTCCGCAGCGAACTCCCCTTGCTCTGTCCGCCCTCGCCCTGCTCGTCGCCGGAGTCACCGTTCCCGCGACGCCGGCGCAGGCGACCTTTACCGCCGACAACGGCCGGATCGCCTTCCGCCGGTTCCTCGACGAGGACCGCACCTGGGGTGCGGTCTTCACGATTCGGCCCGACGGTTCCGGGGAACGTCAGGTGACCCGGCCGCCGCAGGGCTATGTCGACCGCAATCCCGATGTCTCCCCGGACGGCCGGTGGATCGCCTTCCAGCGCGAGGCCGTCGACTGCGGCCCCGGCTGCAACACGTCGGAGATCTTCACCGTCCGGGCCGACGGCACCCGCCTGACCCAGCTCACCCGCAACGCTCCCGGCCTGGGTTGCGGCAACGACGGCTTCTGCAACGGCTCCCCCGCCTGGTCGCCCAGCGGCCGCCGGATCGCCTTCAGCCGCGAATCCGGCCCGGTGGTCGACAACTACGTGGAGAACGTCGGCATCCACGTCATGAACGCCGACGGCTCGCACGTGCGCCAGGTGACCCAGCGGGCCCGTCCGTCGAACGGCGAGGACACCGACCCGCAGTGGTCCCCGGACGGCCGCACCATGGTCTTCGAGCGCACCAACGTACGTGCCGCGCTGCCGGCCGGAGGCATTGCACTGTGGACGGTCCAGCTCGCCTCCGGCCGGGAACGCCGGATCACCCCGTTCCCGCTGCGCGGCGGTGACTCCCCGGACTGGTCACCCGACGGGCGGCGCATCCTCTTCCACTCCAACGAGAACGGCGCGCCGGAGGTCTCCGCCAACCTCTACACGGTCCGCCCCGACGGAAGTCACCTGCGTCAGCTCACCTTCGAGGTCGGCGGGGCGGTCAACTACCTGGGCTCCTCGTACTCCCCGGACGGCCGGAAGATCACCGTCGGGCGGCGGCCGGAGACCGGCGGGACCAACGCCGACATCCTGGTCATGGACGCCGACGCCACGCACGTCCGCAACATCACCCGGACCGAGCTCTACGACAGTTACCCGGACTGGGGGCCGGCGGTGCGCTGATCGCCGACGAACACGCTGAACGGCACGTCCGAGCTGTCGTGCCGGCTCCAACCGACCGGCATCGTCCGGATCGGGGAGCCGGTGGTGTGGGCCGGGTACGTCGACACGACCACCCGGCCCGCTCTGTTCACCACCGTCGCCGGCCGGCCGCACGCCCGCAGCACCGGCAGCAGGATCCGCTCGGCCCGCGCCACGTACACGTCCGAGCCCACCACCGCCGCCAGCGACCCGTCCGGGCGGTGCACCGGGACGGTGAACGTCAGTGTGTACGCGTCCGTGCAGAGGTAGTCGACGTACGGCCCGGTGACGTGCCGGCGGCCGGAGCGCTGCGGCACCGTCCACCATTCCAGCACCGTGTAGTCGCGGAAGCCGTCGTGGGCCGGATCGGACACCACCCGCAGCGGCGTGATGCGTCCGTGCGGGCCCCGGGTCCACCAGGCCAGGTGCCAGGGCGCGTCGGCGATCAGGGCCGGTTCGGCGACCAGGCCGGAGCCGGCCACGAGCTCGTCCGCGCGGCGCAGCTCCCGCACCGCGAGCGGCCGCTCGGCGTGCAGCTGCGCCAGCCGTGGCCGCTGGTGCGCGGACAAC
>NZ_JBEZGQ010000359.1:0-7589 GCF_040650095.1 Actinoplanes sp. NPDC048791
GCGCCGGGCCCAGCTTCCGCCTCGCGGCGCGGTCCGAACGGCCGAATACAACACCGGTATTCGACCGCCCGGCCCACTTGCGACGCGAAACCTGGACCTCGCCTCGGCGTCGCCATGACCGGCAGGACAGCCCCTAGGATCAACAGCATGTCCGCGCCGCAACCGCTCAGCCACGACATGATCATCGACGCGCTGAACGCCCGCGCGTTCGCCCACTTCGTCGACGACGACGGTGACATCGGCGGCAACTGGCAGGGCTGCCTGATCTACTTCTTCCGGCTCGGCAAGGACGAGGAGGTCCTGCAGGTCCGCACGCTGACCCGGACGGTCTTCAGCACCGACGACGTCCCCCGCCTGTACGCCTTCTGCAACGCCTGGAACCACGACCGGCTCTGGCCCAAGGCGTACGTGCACACGGCCGACGACGGCGCGGTGCGGGTGGTCGGTGAGGTCGTCGGCGACTGGGAACGCGGCGTCACCCCGGAGCAGCTCGACCAGGTGATGATCTGCGGGATCGCGACCGGCTGTGAGCTAGCCGACGCGGTCGCGGAGCTTTGAGCGCACCGCGAAGCCGATCCACGAGGTGAGGACGATCGCGGCGACCGTGATCCGCGCCGCCCACTCGTAGCCGTGCGGGTAGAAGACGCCCGCCACGTGGTTGTCCAGGAAGCCGCCCTCGCGCAGCGGCAGCCCCGCGCCGGCCCGGCCGCGGTCCTCCAGCCAGGTCAGCGGGCAGGACAGCCGCGCGACCACGATGATCAGGAGCCAGGCGGCGCTGACGATCTGCAGCCAGATGAGCCGGCGCCAGCGCCAGGCGAGAAAGCCGCCGAAGATGCCGAAGGCCAGGAACGCGAAGTGCGCGCCCACGGCCGCGGCGATCAGGATCCGGTAGCCCACGCCGCCAACGGTAGGCGACGCAGCGCTGCCCGCACAGGACGGAGGATGGCCTGCGCGGGCAGCACGTCTACGGGTGGTGCGTCAGTTGCGGTGACCCCGGCGGTGGTGACCGTTGCCGTTGCCGTTGTTGCCGGCCGGCGCCTCGGTCGACTCGACCGGCGGAGCCGTGGTCCCCTCCGCGGCCGGAGCGCCCGCGTTCGTGCCACCACCGGCGCCGCCGGTGGTGAGCAGGGTGAGGTTGTTCACCTCGAGGATCTCGGTGATCGGCTGGAAGAACGTCTCGCCGCCGACCGTGCAGTCGCCCGAGCCGCCGGAGGTCACGCCCTGGGCCTGGTCACCCGAGAGCCACGGGCCGCCCGAGTCACCGCCCTCGGCGCAGACATCCGTCCGGGTCAGGCCGGTGACCGCACCCTCCGGGTAGTTGACCGTCTGGTTCTTGGCCAGGATGGTGCCGCAGAACGTGCCGGTGGTGGAACCGGACCGGCAGACCGCGGCGCCGACGGGAGCCTCGGTGCTGCCACCGACCGGCAGCGCGTTGCCGTCGAAGTCGTTGACGAACGGCTGCAGCGTCACGTTCGCGTTGGTCTGCACCACGCCCATGTCCGCGGTGCCGGGGAAGACCGACGCCACGACCTCGCCCTGGTCCAGGTTCTCCCGGTCGGTGGTCTGGGTGCCCTCGGCGCCGCAGTGCCCGGCGGTGACGAACCCGCCCTCGACCGCGAAGCCGATCGAGCAGCGGGCCTGGCCGCCGCCGATGTTGACGAAGTACGGCTCAGCGCCGATGACGTCGGCCAGCGGCTTCGGGGCGGCCTTGGTGACGACCACCTTCACCGCCTCGCCGGGGAGGCCGGCGTCCTCGGCCAGCTCCTCGGCGTGCTCCGTGTCACCGGGCAGCGCCTGGATGACGACCTGGTTCGCCGCGACGTCGACGTACCAGCCGGGCAGGTCCCGGTCGGCCTTGGTGGCCTCGGCGTCCAGCGCCTTCTTGGCCCGGTCCAGCTGGGCCACGCTGCGTTCGACGAGCTTCGGGGTGGCCCCGGCCGCGCGCACCTCGTCGGCCAGGCCGGCGTCGGTGATCGCGATGTTCAGCGTCGTGCCGTCCTTGCCGAGCCAGGAGCCCGCGTACGAGTCGCCGGAGGCACTGCGCAACTGCGCCGCCACCCCGCTGGCCCACGCGGCCCGCTTCACCCGGGCCGCGGCCTGGTCGGCGCTCACACCGAGGTCCCGTTGCATCGCGGCGAGCAGCTGTGGGGCCACTCCGCCGGTCGACTGAGACGCAGGGCGGCGGTCGGCGTTCGTGCCCGCCATGGACGGCAGCGTGAACGCCACCGCCGCTCCCGCTGCCGTCACCGTCGCCGCAAGCGCGACGACCGTTCTCCGCTGCATCCGTAACTCCCCTCGCATCGAGTGCCGTGGGGGCGGCACCGTGCCCTCAGATACGCAAGGGGGTCGCGGCCGGATCAATAAATCCGGTATTCACAGAAAACTATGGCTGTCGATCACACTTCCACGACGGTCGGCACGATCATCGGCCGGCGCCGGTAGGCGTCGTTCACCCAGCGTCCGACGGTGCGCCGGACCACCTGCTGGAGCTGGTGGGTGTCGGTGATGCCGTCCTCCGCCGAGCGGTGCAGGGCGGCGGTCAGCAGCGGGATCACCGGGTTGAAGGCCTGCGGGTCCTCGGAGAAGCCCTTGGCCGAGATGCTCGGCTCGCCGACCACCTTGCCGGTCACCGAGTCGATCACCACGGTGGCCGAGATGAAGCCGCCGTCGCCGAGGATGCGCCGCTCGGTCAGCAGCGACTCGCTGACGTCGCCCACGGCGAGGCCGTCGACGTACACGTAACGGTTCTTGACCCGGCCCACGTGCCGGGCGTGCCCCTCGACCAGGTCGACCACGTCGCCGTCCTCGCAGAGCACGACCCGGTCCGGGGCGACCCCGGACTCGATGCCGAGCTGGGCGTGGGCGCGCAGGTGCCGCCACTCGCCGTGCACGGGCATCAGGTTGCTCGGGCGTACGACGTTGAGCAGGTAGAGCAGCTCGCCGGCCGGAGCGTGCCCGGAGACGTGCACCTTGGCGGTGTCCTTGTGCACGACCGTGGCGCCGGCCCGGGCCAGCTGGTTGATCACCCGGTAGACCGAGGTCTCGTTGCCCGGCACCAGCGAGCTGGCCAGCACGACGGTGTCGCCGGACTCGATGGTGATGTGCCGGTGGTCGCCGGTGGACATCCGGCCCAGCGCGCTCATCGGCTCACCCTGCGAACCGGTGGACATGAACACGATCTCGTCGTGCGGCATCTGGGCCGCCTCGTCCAGGCTGACCAGCAGGCCGTCCGGGATGCGCAGCAGGCCCAGGTCCCGGGCGATGCCCATGTTGCGGACCATCGAGCGGCCGATCAGGGCGACCTTGCGCTCGTACTCGTAGGCGGCGTCCATCACCTGCTGGACGCGGTGCACGTGGGAGGCGAAGCTCGCCACGATGATCCGGCCGCGGGCCTTGGCGAAGATGGCGCCGAGCACCGGGCCGATGTCGCGTTCCGGGGTGACGAAGCCGGGGATCTCGGCGTTGGTCGAGTCGGACAGCAGCAGGTCGACACCCTCGGCGCCGAGCCGGGCGAACCCGGCCAGGTCGGTGATCCGCCCGTCCAGCGGGACCTGGTCCATCTTGAAGTCGCCGGTGTGCAGGACCAGGCCGGCCGGCGTGCGTACGGCCACCGCCAGCGCGTCCGGGATCGAGTGGTTGACCGCGAAGAACTCGCACTCGAACGGGCCCAGCCGCTCGGTCTGCCCCTCGCGCACGGTCAGCGTGTACGGGTCCAGCCGCCGCTCGGCCAGCTTGGCCTCGACCAGCGCCAGGGTGAACTCGGAGCCGACCAGCGGGATGTCCGGCTTGAGGGCGAGCAGGTACGGCACCGCGCCGATGTGGTCCTCGTGCCCGTGGGTCAGCACGATCGCCTGGACGTCCTCCAGCCGGTCCCGGATCGGGTCGAAGTCGGGCAGGATCAGGTCGACGCCGGGTTGCTCGACGTCCGGGAAGAGCACTCCGCAGTCGACGACCAGCAGCTTGCCGTCGAACTCGAAAATCGTCATGTTGCGGCCGATGGCCCCGAGACCTCCGAGCGGGATGACGCGCAGGGCGCCCTCCGGCAGCGGGGGTGGTGGTTCCAGCTCGACGTGTGCCTGGCTCAAGTGCGAGGCCTCTCTAATTGGTGCCGAGGTGCAGTCCCGCCGCGGCGGCGTCCTCGAGCAGTTGGTTCGTTTCGGCCTCGGTGGCGTCGACCAGCGGTGAGCGCACGGGTCCGGCGGGCAGCCCGAGGGCGCGCAGGCCGGCCTTCACGAGGATGGTGCCCTGGGTCCGGAAGATGCCGGTGAACAGCGGCAGCAGCTGCCGGTGCAGCGCCAGCGCCCCGGCGGTGTCGCCGCGCTCGTACGCCTCGATCATGGCCTTGGTCTGCGGGCCGATGAAGTGCGTGGAGGTGCCGACCACGCCGACCGCGCCGATCGACAGCAGCGGCAGGATGGCGGCGTCCTCGCCGGAGTAGTAGGCGAGGTCCGTGCGGCGCAGCACGTCGGCGCTGCCGGCCAGGTCGCCCTTGGCGTCCTTGACGGCCACGATGGTGGGGTGTTCGGCCAGCCGGACCAGCGTCTCGGTGGCGATCGGCACGCCGGAGCGGTGCGGGATGTCGTAGAGCATGACCGGCAGGCCGACAGCGTCCGCGACGGTGGTGAAATGCCTGATCAGACCGGCCTGCGGGGGCTTGTTGTAGTACGGCGTGACGACCAGGAGGCCGTGCGCGCCCGCCTTCTCCGCGGCCCGGGCCAGCTCGACCGTGTGGGCCGTGTTGTTGGTGCCGACGCCCGCCACGATCCGGGCCCGGTCGCCCACCGCCTCGACGACGACGCGCAGCAGGGTCTCCTTCTCGGCGTCGGTGGTCGTCGGTGACTCACCACCGGTGCCGCTGATCACCAGGGCGTCGTGTCCCTGCTCGTCCACCAGCCACGTGGCCAGCCTGGCCGCGCCGTCGACATCGAGCGAGCCGTCCGTCGTGAACGGGGTCACCATGGCCGAGAGCAGCCGGCCGAAGGGCCGCGGGTGGTCGTGCGTCATACCGACAACTTATCGGACGGCCGGAGGGGTTTCCCCGTCGCCGGTGGGCCCGGGCCCCGGCCGGGGCCCGGCCTCAGACGTAGAAGGCGGTGAACGGCGCCCACGGCAGGTTGCGCAGGACGCTCCAGACACCCCAGACGGCGATGAAGCCACCGATCACGCCCGGGCCGAGGTTGAGCTGCGGAAGCTGCCAGCCGAAGAGCCGGCGGCCGGCCCAGGCGACGTACATGTAGAGCAGGAACGGGACGACGAAGACGAACAGCGCGTGGTGCCGGGCCGCCGCCGGGATGTCGCCGTGCAGCAGATACCAGGCCGCGCGGGTGCCGCCGCAGCCCGGGCAGATGAATCCGGTGGTGTATTTGAGCAGGCAGCTCGGGGCCGCACCGGCGTTCGCCTCGGTGGGGTGGGTGGCCAGGGTGTAGCCCACCGCGCCGGCCATGCAGACCAGCATCGCGGCCGGGGCAACCCAGATCGGCGACTCGCGCCACTTGCGCTGCACGAACCGCGTGACCCGGTCGGGCTGGGCCGGCTCGAAGTACGGCGGCGGCGGGTACGGACCGTGCACCGGCCCGTCGACCTGCGGGTGGACTGCGACGGGGTCGGTCGCACTGCTCATGGGCGTCACGGTACACCCGCGGAGGCAAGCTTCAGCGCGGCCGTGAGCGGGCCGGCCAGGTCTCCGCGCTGGGGGGCCGCGACCGTGCGCAGGCCCAGCCAGCCGGCCAGCCGGTGCAGCTCGGGCACCAGCGCGGCGGCGGTCTCCTCCTGGTCGGCGGCGGGCTCGATCCAGGCGGCCGGGATCTGCAGCACACCGCTCTTGCGGTCGGCCTTGAGGTCGAGGCGGGCGGCGAACTCCTCGCCGAGCAGGAACGGGAGCACGTAGTAGCCGTACAGCCGCTGGGCGGCGGGGACGTAGATCTCGATGCGGTAGTTGAGGTCGAAGAGCCGCTCGGTGCGCCCGCGCTCCCAGATCAGCGGGTCGAACGGGCTGACCAGCGTCGCCGCCCGCACCCGGCGCGGCAGCCGGGCCTCGTGGTGCAGGTAGGCCGGGCCCTTCCAGCCGCGCACCGCGACCGGGAGCAGCACCTTGTCCTCGATCAGCTCGGCCAGGGCCTGCTTGAAGCCGGCCACCGGCAGCCGGAAATAGTCGCGCAGCTCCGGCTCGGCGGCCACGCCCAGGGTGCGGGCGGACAGCTCGACCAGGGCCCGGAACGAATCCTCCGGCGACGGGGTCGGCGCCTCCAGCACGTGCCGGGGCAGGACCCGCTCGGGCAGGTCGTAACGCCGGGCGAAGGAGGTGGTGCGCTCGGCGGCGGTGACCTCGCCGCTGTAGAACAGCCACTCCAGGGCCTGCTTGACGACCGACCAGTTCCAGCCCCAGTGCTCCTTGGTGCGCGGGGCGTCGTGCTCGATCTCGGCGGCGGTCAGCGGGCCGCGCTGCCGGACCTCGTCGAGCACCCAGGCGACCAGCTCGGGCTGCTCGGCCACGATGCGCCGCATGTTGCCCCAGGCGTAGTCCTGCGCGCGGGCCATGCGCCAGCGGAACAGCGGCTGGAGCTCGACGTCGATCAGCGACGCCTCGTGCCCCCAGAACTCGAACAGCAGCCGGGGCCTGCGGTAGGCGGCCCGGTCGAGCAGCGCCGTGGGGTAGGGCCCGAGGCGGCTGTAGAGCGGCATGAAGTGGGCCCGCTGCAGGACGTTGACCGAGTCCATCTGGATCAGGTGCAGGCGGCGCAGCACCCGGCGCAGGTGCCGCATGTCGGTGGCGCCGCCCGGCCGGGGGTCGGCGAAACCCTGGGCGGCGAGCGTGATGCGCCGGGCCTGGGCGACGGAGAGAGATTCGGGTACGGCCACAGACCAGGACGCTAGCCGAGGGGTACGACAAAGCCGTCTGTAGGCTGCCGGCATGGCACTCGGCTTCGTCCGTCCCGCCCGTCCCACCGATGCCGGCGAGATCGCCCGCATCCAGCTGACGACCTGGCGGACCGCATACCGGCGGATGTTCCCGGCGCACGTCCTGGCCAACCTGGACGAGGCCTACCTGGCCCGGGGCTGGGCCGAGGCGATCGAGGCCCCGCCCTCGCCGCGGCACCGGGTGCTGATCGCGGTCGAGCAGGGCGAGGCGGCGTCGCACGTGGTGGGCTTCGCGGCCTCCGGACCGGCCGACGAGCAGGCGCTCGTCCCCGAGGAGCCGCCGCTGCCCGACGACGTGGCGGCGATCACCGACCTGCTGGTCGAGCCCCGCTGGGGCCGCCGCGGGCACGGCAGCCGGCTGCTCGCGGCCACCGTCGACCTGTGGCGCGAGGACGCGTTCAAGGCGGCCGTGGCCTGGGCCTACGACGCGGACGAGGCGATGAAGAAGTTCCTCGTGTCCACTGGCTGGGAGCCCGACGGCGCCGGCCGCGCACTGGACGTGGACGACATGCTGGTCCCCCAGCTGCGGCTGCACGTCGCCGTCGACCCGCAGCCGCCCGAGGCCTCCTGACCGGGCCGGCATGCCGCGTCTCCAGCCGCTCCTGCACGAGCTCGTCACCACCGTGGCGGCGCCGACCATGGCGCTGGCCGGGCCGGACGGGCAGATCCGC
>NZ_JBEZGQ010000360.1:0-7583 GCF_040650095.1 Actinoplanes sp. NPDC048791
CGCCGGTCTCGGCGCCGACCCGGTCCTGGGCGACCAGCGCGAGGGTCCGGCCCTGCTCGTCGCGCAGCGGCGTCTCCACCCGATGCGTACGCAGCCGCGCCACCGGGCGCAGCGGCCGGGTCCGGACGATCGTGCGCACCTCCGCGACCAGCTCGGCGGGCACGTCGTCACCATCGGTCAGCGGCAGCCGATGCTCGGTCCGGCTCGACCCGTCGGCCGGCGTCTTGAGATGCCACCCCGCGTCCCCGCCGCCGGTCCGCCGCCGCAGGGTCCGCTTGTGGCGGGCCAGCCGCAGATCGTCGGTGTCGAAGTAGGTCGCATCGAGCTCGTGCACCTCGGCCGCGCCGAGCTCCCGCACCCCGCCGGCACCGATGAGAGGCGGCAACTCGAAACCGGCGGGGACGTCGTACTTGCGTTCGTTCTCGGTTGCCGTCTCCATATGACCAATATGCCTGCTGGCCGGCGACTCAGCTATCTCGGCCGGGCGACTCAGCTGTCTCGGCCGGGCGACTCAGCTGTCTCGGCCGGGCGACTCAGCTATCTCACAGCAGGCCGGGGCAGCATGGAAAGCCGGTCTTGAACTTGGAGGTGCCGTGAACGAGCCGGAACGACGCAAGATCTCCCTGGCCGGCCTCGGACTGATCGGCGCGGGTGCGGTGCTCGGGCTCGCGCTCGCCGGTCCGGGAGTGAACCAGGGCGAGGGCGCCGCGCAGGGGCCTGGTGCGAGCGCTCCGGCGGAGCCGCCCAAGCCGCCACCGGCCGACAGCTGACGTTTTCTGCTTGTTCGCGGGCCCTGATTGACTCCCAGCTCATTTGGCGGTGCGGCACAGCGGTTTCCCAGAAATCCGCCGCACACTCGACTCAGGCCCCTGGTGGATCCGGCGCTCGTCCCCCGTGCGAGCGCCGGGTCCGTCAGGCCTGCGAGAGCGCCGCTCCGACCGCCGCCCCGGTCGGGGCGGCGCTTTTCTCATACATGGGCGTCCCCGTGGTTTCGGAGATATTGGGCCCGGGAGTAGTAGGCCGCGGCGGCACCGAAGTACATCGTCGCGAGCGAGACGTGGAAACTGTTGTCGGTCAGTGCGTTCTTGGCGTTGGCGGTCTCGGACCAGCGGATCTCGGCGTCGGAAGCACTGATCCCGCGCCGCGCACAGCGAACGCGATTGAGCTCCTTGCCGATCCGCCAGGTCTCGAGCGCGGCCTCGGCCTGCCGCATCATCGCCCGCGCCTTGTCGGCCAGCGACTCGGCCAGCGTCCAGGCGACCCGCTCCTCCTCATTGTGAAACCTGGGCATGGTGAACCTCCCGAGGTCTACCTCCTGAATTGTCTTCTTGTTCAGTGTGTGAGGAGGGGTAGGAGGCTGTCGATCTTTTACACCCGTAGGGAGGACGGCATCAGTGCAGCGTAGGGCGGTAGATGAGCTCCTGGACTCGGCCGTCGAGCGTGCGGGTCTCGAGTAGCTCGAGGTCAAAATCCTCGGCGCCGGCGAAGATCGGCCCGATCCCGGTCCGGCCGGTGACGACCGGAAAAAGCGTCACGTGTACGCGGTCGACAAGGCCGGCGGCCATCAGCGCCCGGTTCAGCGAAAGGCTGCCGTGCGAGCGGAGCGGGATGTCGGACTGCTCCTTGAGGCGGCCGACGACATCGACGGCGTCACCGTGCTCGACGGTCGCGTCGGGCCAGTCGAGGGGGCCTTCGAGGGTGCTCGACACGATGGTCGTCGGCAGGTTCCGCATGCGGGTGACCCACGGGTCGCGGACTGTTTCCTCGGTGTTCTCGGCCAGCAGGCTCGTGAAGATCCGGTAGGTGTTGGCCCCGAAGACCATGCGCTGGTCGGTGTCGTAGAGGGCGAGACGGCGGTCGAGGAGCTCGGGGCCCTGCTTGCCCCAGTAGCCGGTCCAGTCCCCACCGGCGGCGCCGAAGCCGTCGAGGCTGGAGAAGACGTCGAAGGTGTAGGTCGCGGTCATGGGGTTCTCCTTGGAAGTGAGCGGGTGGTTGTCTCTCACTTCCGCTACGAACGCCCCTGCCCCGAATCGACAAGCCCTGCTGAGGTTCTTCCGCGGATGCGTCAGGCGGTGGAGTTGCCCAGCAGCGCTGCCCGCCAAAGCGAGTCCAGTCGAGGGGCGGCCGCTTCGGCCAGTTGATCGGCCACACCGGCGACCACGACGAGGCTCAGCGTGACGCAAGAGGGCCTCACGACACGGATCAGATGCCCGTGCGGAGGCCCTCAACGATCCCAGCATCGGGATCTTCACCGGTGTCAGAAGCGCGCCACCGATGAGGTCAGATCGCGCCGATCAGCACTGCTCGAAATCGCCGTCCTTGATGCCGGTGACGAAGGCATCCCATGAATCACGGGTAAAGGTGAGAACCGCGCTGCGAGTGTCCTTGGAGTCACGGACTGCGACCTTGCCGTCGATTTCGGCAACCTCGACACAGGCATTGGAGCCGCAAAAGCTGGACTTACGCCATTTCGGAGAATCGGCGTTCATCATTGAAATCCTCATGATCGCAGTTTTGAATATTGTCTTTCAAGAGGAGTGCCAGATGTCAGGAGTCACAGCGGCCTGATCGAGGACGGCAATGACTCTGCGACTGAAGCGGCGAACTAATGCGTTGTACGCGTTCAGGACGACCGCTCGAGCGACACCATTGCCTCCCCGATCACGGCATCGGCCGCACTGTCGAACATGGCCAGTGCCGTTAGTGATTCGAAAGCTCGAATATATTCACGGATGGATTCCGGGGAGATCGAGATCACCTCGGAGGCGATCGTCTCCGCGGAGACATAGTCTTCGTCGAAGAGCCAGAAGGCGTTGATCACGTTGGGCAGCGGCGAGTTCGCGCGCACGATCCCGAAGCGGATGTTGGGCCTCGTCATCAGCTGGCGGATGCGGTCCAGCTGGGCCAGATGTTCTTCCGCGGTGCAGTGACGCGCCCACAGTGCGGCTTCCAGGATGATGAACTCGAACGACTTGCCGGCTTCCCAGAGGCGCTCTTGGCGTCGCATCCGCTCGTCGACCGCTTCATCGATCTCGTTCTGCGGAAACGGGGCGAGGCCGGTCACGATGCCACGGGCGTACGCCTCGGTCTGCATAAGCCCCGGCAGCACCGACGTGTCAAAGACCCGGATTCGTTCTGCCTTTTTCTCCAACTCGCGAAATTGCCTCTGCTTGGACGCGATGCCCAATTGATAGATTGCTCGACGATCGCCTTCAGGCATGTCCAGCAGGTCGAACTGGGCGAGTATCTTCTGCTCGATCTCCTCCGCCGGCTTGAGCACGGCCAGGATCGAGCGTATATCCGTAATGCTCGGCGCCACATCGCCGAGCTCGATCTTGGAGATCTTGGGCTGACTCATGTGTGCGGCGCGGGCGAGAGCCGCCTGCTTTATCGTTGCCTGCTGGCGGATCTTCCGAATGCTGGCGCCCAGTTGCACACGCGCCAGCTCACGATGATTGGGCAGGGCGTCCAACAACTTGTCGGTCATTTCTGCCCGTTCCGCATCTGCATGAGGTACTCGGTGAGCGGCACCGCTTCCAAAGCGTATTGTTCGTAATCCTTGAGTGCGGCTTCGACCTCTTTGCGGTCAGTGACCCGCTCAGTTTCCAGTAAGGCGCCTTCATCGTCGTAGTGAAGTCGCAGCAGAGCCTCTCGGTCGAACAGCCAGAAGTCCGGGCCGTCATACGGTGCGTCCACGGTTCGGACCCGGATGTCCTCGCCGGCGCCGTAATTCGGCGGGTACAGCCACTCCAGCTCGAATCTCGTGTATTTGGACAACGGCTCGGTGACCAGCCGGACCCGTTGGAACTGGCGCCCGAACTTCTTGCTGCGCACGAACTCGGGCCACTCGTTCGAGACCGGCCGGACGGGCTCGCCGGCGAGGTAGAGCTCGAACAGATGCCGCTCGGACGCCTCGGAGTAGAGCTGGAGCGCCTCCAGGCGGAGTGCTTCCGAGTGAAAAGTGTTCAACATCTGCGTCAAATCTTTCATGTTGCCCCCTCTGGCCGGCCCGATCCGCGCCGAGGGCGCGCCTGATGCACCACTATGCACGGACGCGACCGTCGAAGGACGGTCTATCGCCCGGTCAGGGAGCGCCTCGCAAGTCGGTGGCGTGCCGCGTGGAGCGACGAGTCGGCGCGGGTCGCCGTCGAGGACGCGCTCGTCGAGCACTCGAGTCACTCCTGGCCTGTCGATCCGGTCCTGCATCGGGACGACGGTACCGCAGTGGGACCGGTTGAAACCGAAATTCTTCGCGACCGAATAAACGAGCGCCGGAGTCGGCCCGGCGGAATATCGGCGGGCCGCCGTCAGCCCTGTCCGCCTTATTCGTGAATACCAAATGTAATGGACAGGTCCAGCGCTGGGCACGCATGGTTCAACCACGTCATCGGGATGCGAAAGGCAGACAGGGTGCTGACAGCATTGGCAGTTCTAGCGTGCGTTCTACAGGCAGTGGAGATCATCATCGCGTTGCGCCGACCTGGTACAAGAGACAACGACGACTCCCGTCGAAGCGCTTCTTGACGTCATGCCGGCCGGCGCATCCGGGCGAGCCGGCGAAGCCGATCGGGCAGGTGATTCGGTTCGGCCCGCGGTTGCAGTAACCGCCCGGGTTCGTCGCATCCGACAGATACTGCTGGTGGCAGCTATCGGTAAATGATCAGTAGTCAGACCAGTCATGGTCGGCCGAGCCGGACCAGTTGAGATGGCGCGGCAGGGTGACGATGCCGGCGGTCGGTCCATCTGGCTTGGCATTTCGGCGCATGGTCAGGCCAACTCTTCGCAACAACCGTCGCACGAGACGGGCACCCGATGCGGATGCCCGTCCGTTGCTGAGGTCAGTTGGTCTTCGCGACACCGATCGGGCAGGTCATCCCGTTCGGCCCGTGGTTGCAGTAGCCACCCGGGTTCTTTGCGTCCGAAAGATACTGCTGGTGGTAATCCTCGGCGTAGTAGTACGCCCCCAGCGGAGCAATCTCAGTAGTGATCTGCCCCCGCCCAGCCTTGCTGACAACCGGCTGGAACGCCTCCACAGAAGCCATCGCCACCGCAGCCTGCGCAGCCGTAGTCGTGTAAATGGCCGACCGGTACTGAGTCCCCACGTCGTTCCCCTGGCGCATGCCCTGCGTAGGGTCGTGGTTCTCCCAGAACGCCTTCAGCAACGTCTCATAGCTGATCTTCGCCGGGTCGTAGACCACCTGCACGACCTCAGCATGCCCGGTACGCCCCGAGCAGGTCTCCTCGTACGTAGGGTTCGGGGTCGTCCCGCCCGCATAACCCACCGAGGTCGAGTACACCCCGGGCAGCCGCCAGAAGATCCGCTCGGCTCCCCAGAAGCAGCCCATGCCGAACACGGCCGTCTCGAATCCGGCCGGCCAGGGGCCCTTCAGCGGGGTTCCGAGCACCGTGTGCTTCTCAGCCACCGGCATCTCGGCGTGGTGGCCGGACGTAACACCAGGCAGGTCGAGCTTCTTGTACCGCAGGAACACGGTCACTCCTCTCATCCGCCCTCTACAACGCTTCCTCCAGGGCGATCCTTACCCGGTCCGCGTACGACTGCGCCTCGTCGGGGGAGGAGTACTTCGTGCGCGGCCAGAAGAAGCCGCGCAGGCCATCGCCCTTTGTCCGGGGTACGACGTGCGTGTGCAGATGAGGCACGGACTGCGACACCACGTTGTTGATCGCCACGAAGGTTCCCTGGGCGCCCAGGGCTGACGGGACCGCCGCAGCCACCCGTTGCACCAGGGCGAAATAGCCCGGCAGCAGCGAGGCGGGCAGGTCGGTCAGCTGGGAGACGTGCGGGCGGGGCACCACCAGGACGTGGCCTTTGAAGACCGGCCGGATGTCGAGGAAACCGACGCCGTCCTCGGTGTCCACCACCCGGAACGCGGGAACCGTACCCGCCACGATCGAACAGAACAGGCAGTCGGGCATCAGCGCAGACTAGCCTTGCCGTTCATGACGGGTAACACGTACGGCTTCGACACTCTGGCCATCCACGCCGGGCAGGACCCGGATCCGCGCACCGGGGCGGTGGTGCCGCCTATCTATCAGACGAGCACCTACGCGCAGGATGCCGTCGGCGCCCCGCGGCTGGGTTACGAGTACAGCCGCTCGGGCAACCCGACCCGCGACGCCCTCCAGGAGTGCCTCGCCGCGATCGAGGGTGGCCGGCGTGGCCTCGCCTTCGCCAGCGGGCTCGCCGCCGAGGACACCCTGCTGCGCACGGTCTGCCGTCCCGGCGACCACGTGGTGATCCCGGACGACGCGTACGGCGGCACCTACCGCCTCTTCGCCAAGGTCGCGGAGAACTGGGGCCTGGACTGGACCGCCGTGCCGCTCAGCGACCTGGACGCGGTACGCGCCGCGTTCCGTCCCGGGCACACCCGGCTGATCTGGGCCGAGACGCCGACCAATCCGCTGCTGAACATCGCCGACGTCACCGCCCTCGGCGCGCTGGCCCACGAGTACGACGCGATGCTCGCCGTCGACAACACGTTCGCCTCTCCTTACCTTCAGCAGCCGCTGGCGCTCGGGGCCGACGTGGTCATCCACTCGACGACCAAGTATCTCGGCGGGCACTCCGACGTTGTCGGTGGCGCCCTGGTCACCGCCGGTGACGAGCTCGGCGATCAGCTCGCTTTCCACCAGAACGCGATGGGCGCGGTCAACGGACCCTTCGACGCCTGGCTGACCCTGCGGGGCATCAAGACCCTCGGCGTACGGATGGACCGGCACTGTGACAACGCCGAGCGGATCGTCTCCTACCTCCAAGACCATGAGGCCGTCGGTCAGGTGCTCTACCCGGGGCTGGAGTCGCATCCCGGACACGAGACCGCCGCCAAGCAGATGTCACGCTTCGGCGGCATGGTGTCGTTCCGCGCGGCCGGCGGTCCTGAGCAGGCGATCAACATCTGCAACCGGACCAAACTGTTCGTCCTGGCCGAGTCGCTGGGCGGCGTCGAGTCGCTGATCGAGCACCCGGGACAGATGACACACCTGTCCGCCGCGGGCTCACCGCTTGAAGTCCCCGCCGATCTCGTGCGACTGTCTGTCGGCATCGAAACCGTTGACGATCTGCTCGCGGATCTGGAGCAGGCGCTCGGCTAGGGCTTAGACAGACGGAGACGGGCCATGGAGAACCTGGCGACCACGTGGGTGGGTGCCACGGCGAAGCAGATCTCGCGTGCGGTGCGGCGCGGCGACACGACAGCCACCCAGGTCGTGGCCGATCACCTGGAGCAGATCGCGATCTCCGATCCGGCGATCGCGGCGTTCCGGGTGGTGCGGGCCGGTGAGGCGATCACCGAGGCCGAGAAGGTCGACGACCAGGAAGACCTGGCCAATCTGCCGCTGGCGGGCGTGCCGGTCGCGGTGAAGGAGAACACGCCCGTCGCCGGCCTGCCGACCTGGCACGGCTCGGCGGCGGCGCGGTCCGCCGTGGCCGAGGACGACCACGAGGTGGTCCGGCGGCTGCGCGGGGCCGGCGCGGTGGTGGTCGGTGTGACCCGGATGCCCGAGCTGGGACTGTGGGGCACGACCGACGGCGCCGAGGAGCCGACCCGCAACCCGTGGGCGCTGGA
>NZ_JBEZGQ010000361.1:0-7543 GCF_040650095.1 Actinoplanes sp. NPDC048791
CGCCGCGACCTGCTCGGTGCTGATTCCGGCCCGGCTCAGGGCGAGCGGGGCCAGCCGTTCCACGTTGCGCCAGATCTCCGCCGCGTCGTGCTCGAGGGGGCCCGGTCTGCTCACCGAGCCGCGACGAGACCGGGGTACGGGTCACCGCGCGGCGCACCTTGGGCCGGGCCAGCACGGCCGACCCGGCGGCGTCCTCGGCGACCGGGGCGAAACCGGCGTCCCGCAACGCGCCCAGCAGCCGGGCGATCTGCACCGGGCTGCACAGCACCGTGGGAGCCAGCCGGCGCAGCGCCAGCGTGCCCAGCCGCTTGTCCGCCAGCACCTCGGCGATCAGCGCCTCGTCGTCGCTGCGCAGATAGGAACCGGCCGAGCCGGCGCGCAGGCCACCGTGCTTGCGGGCGGAGTCGTCGATCAGATAGGTCATCGCCTGCGGCACCGGGGTCCGCGACCGGCGCCGGAAGAGCGCGTGCAGGTCACCGGCGCTGTAGCCGACGTCCAGGGCGCGGCGCACACTCGCCGTGGTGACCCGGTAGACGCTCGCGCCGCCGGCGGACTCCGGCTCGGCGACGACGTCGAGCTCGGCGGCCAGCTCCGGCTCGGGCGGCCCGGGCACGACGACCGACAGGTCGGCCTGGACCAGCACGTGATCGACTGGCGCGGGCAACAGCGCATCAAGCGTGCGGACGGTGTCGGAAGCGCCCGGCACCCGTCCGCCACCCGGACCGGCACCCAGCGGATCGGTGTCGGCGGTCGGCCCATCCTCGTGCTGCAGCAGCCGCCCGTACGAGGTGAGCGCCCCCAGGCCGGTCACGCCGAGCGCGGCCGCCCCCGTCAGGGCGTCACGGTGGGCTGCCTCCCGGCCGCGAGCGCGGCGCGGGGCCTGCCAGGCCAGCAGCTCGAGCACCTCGTCGGCCTTCGGTGCGGTGCCGGGCGCGAGCGCGGCCAGCGCGGCCAGCACCTCCCGGCGGGCCTGCGGTGCGCCGGCCCGCTCGGCGTCCGGGGCCAGCGGATTGATCGGCCGGTCGCGGTCGTCACGCTGCCCGACCAGGCCGGGCTGCCGGGTCATCGCCAGCCACGAGTTCGCCAGCGCCTCCCAGCGTTGCGCGATGCTCAACGCCCGCCACAGGTCGTAACCGCCGGTGGGCAGGAAGATCTCGTCGACCAGCCCGGACGCCCGGCTGGCGGTGACGCCCCGGCCGGTGCCGGCCGCGTCCGCCTCACCGAGCAGGCCCGCCGCGTACGCCACCTCGATCAGCAGCGCGGCCGAGGGCTCGTCCAGATTCGCGGAACGGGCCAGCCGCTTCAGGTCGCGGACACCCAGCCCGCCGGTCTTGAGCACGGCGGCGGGCTCGGCCGACAACGCCTGCACGGTTCACTGTCCCGGCGGTACGGCGACCGGCGCGTCTCCGCGGCGTTCCGGGCGGCCCGGCTGGCCACCGGCGTACCCGTGGGTCTGGTCTGGCCGGAGCAGTGGCTGACGCTGTTCCGGCTGGTCGACGCCCCGCGGCGCTGACCGCGCGAGGGCCCGCCGGCTGCGGCCGGCAGGCCCTCGTCCGTTCCGGTCCGGGTGCTCAGACCCGGAAGCGTTCCGCCACCACGCGCAGTTCCTCGGCCACCCCGTTGAGCTGGCTCACCGCGGCGTCCGCCTCCACCAGCGTGCTGCTGGTCTGCTCGGCCGAGTGGGCCACGCCGTTGATGTTGGTCGCGATGGTCGAGCTGCCGCCGGCCGCCTCGCCGATGCTGCGGCTCATCTCGGCCGTGGTCGCCGTCTGCTCCTCGACCGCCGAGGCGATGGTGACCTGGTAGTCGTTGATCCGCTGGATGATCTGCGAGATCTCGCCGATCGCCTCGACCGCGCTGGACGTGTCGGCCTGGATCGTCTCGACCCGCCGGGAGATGTCCTCGGTGGCCCGCGCGGTCTCCTGGGCCAGGTCCTTGACCTCGCTGGCCACCACCGCGAACCCCTTACCGGCGTCGCCGGCCCGGGCTGCCTCGATCGTCGCGTTCAGCGCCAACAGGTTGGTCTGCTCGGCGATCGCGGTGATCACCTTGACCACGTCGCCGATCTCGGCGGACGAGGTGCCCAGCTTGGCGACGGTGTCGTTGGTGCTCTGGGCGACGCCGACGGCGCTGGAGGCGACCTGCGCGGCGTCGTTGGCGTTCTGGGCGATCTCGCGGATCGAGGCGCCCATCTCGTCGCTGCCGGCCGCGACCGACTGCACCGAGCCGGAGACGTCACCGGCGGCGGCGGCGACCAGACCGGCCTGGGCCGCGGCCTCGCGGGCGCTCTCGCCGATCCGGGCTGTCACGCCGGTGAGCTGCTGGGTGCTGGCGCCCAGGTTGTGGGCGCCGGTGGTCAGCGAGCCGACCGTGGCGCGCAGCCCGTCGCGGGCCCGGTTGACGGCCATGGCCATCCGGCCCAGCTCGTCACGGGAGCGCACCTCGGCGGGGATGGTGAGGTTGTTGTCGGCGACCGCGCCCAGTGCTGTCGCCACGGTCGCGAGCTGTTGCTTGATCAGCCGGACGACCAGCATGGCGATGGCGGCGGCCAGCAGGATGCCGACGATCAGCGAAGCGATCATGATGGTCCGGGCCGAGCGGAACTCCTCACCGGCCGCCTGGGCCAGGGCGTCGGCCTCGGTGTCCTCCAGTTTCTGGAGGTCGGCCACCGAGGTGTTCATGTCGCCCTCGACGCTGTTGAACTCGTTGAGGATCTGGTCCGGCGCCGGCAGCGTGTATCCGCCCGAGATCGGCTCCGCGAAGAGGACGGTGTTCCGCAGTGCCCGGTAGTGCTTGAGGGCCTCGGTGAAGGTGGCCAGGCTCTGCTCGCGGGCCTGGGAGTCCGCCGCGATCTCGGAGTAGGCGCCGAGGGCAGAGTCGATCTTGGTGTCCGCGACAGTGACGGCGTCCCGGCCCAGCTTCTTGCCGGCCGCGTCCGCGCCGATCTGGTAGAGCAGCATGCCGCGGAACATCTCGGCGATGCCCCCGCGCAGCTCGGCCACCTGCTGGAGGCTGTCGACGTGCTCGGCCTTCATCTGGGTGAGGTCGTCGCTCATCTCCGAGATCCGGTAGATGCCGAGCCCGCCGACGACCACGGCGACAATCGCCATCGCGGCCACCGCGACCACGTTCTTCACCGCCAGGCTGCGGTCGGCCAGCAGACCCGTGATCGGGCTGCGTTTCACCGTGACCTGCTGGGCGTCGTTCAGCACTGCATTCGGCATTCCCGTCACCTTCCGCTCGCGATGAATCATCGCTCCAGGAGCGGAGAAAGTGGGGCAAAATGCGAAAGCTGATCAAACAGCGGTTCACCGGACGGTGAGATGCACCAGTTCCGCGTCGCCCGGCCGCCAGCCCTCGACCACGACTGCCACATAACGGGCCGACCCGCCGAGCGCCGCGTACGTGACGCCGTCCCGCGAGGCCTCGACCCGCACCGGCCGGCGGCGGCCCTTCGACCAGGTCAGCTGCACGTCGGCGACCGCCACCACGGCACCCAGGTCGACGACCATCCGGCCGGACGGGCCCGGACGCCACGCTGTGCGCGGATCGCCGTCCACCGCCCGGGCGGGTGTGCTCATCCCGGCCGGCAGCGGCGAGGTGGGGAACGTGGTGCGGCCCCGGGCCAGATCGGCGGTCGGGGTGACCGGCGCTCCCGGCACCGTGACGCTGCGCGACCGGCCGGCGGACACCCGGATCGTCGACGACCAGGATCCGGACCGGACGGTGACCACCACCTTGTGCTCGGCGGGCGCGGTGACGGTCAGATGGTGGGAGTCGGCCACCTCGAATTTCGTGCCGTCGGGCACCCCGTCCTCGACCGTGAAGCGGGGCGGCTCGACGAGAGCGGTGCCGCCGGCCAGGCTGACCGTCCAGTCCAGGCCCCGGCGGCGAGCCACCTGGGTGCCGCGGTAGAGCCGGCGGGCGGAGGGCACGCGCACCACGGCCCCGGTCACCGGCCGGGCCGCGAGGTTGAAGACGCTGAGATAACCGTCGGCGTCGCTGATCAGCAGGCCACGAGCGGTGGGCAACGGGCGGGCGGCGAGCTTGGCCAGGTCGGTGCGGCGGCCCGGATACCCCTCGATGATCGGGGCCGGCGCGACCACCTCGGCCGGGCTCACCACGATCTTGCGCTTGGTGCCGTGGGTGACCAGGCCGGCCCGGCCATCGATGCCGACCCAGCCCGCGGCCGACCGGGTCTGCGGCACAGCGACCGCGTCGGTCCAGGTCAGGCCGTCGGTCGAGGTCTGGATGACGAACCTCTTGCCGTACGCGGCCTCCCACGCGATCCGCACCCCGGCCACCCGGACGGCGGAACCCAGATCCACGGCGAGCCAGCTGTCGGCGCGTCCGCGCTCCTCGCGGGCCACGGCCCAGCGGGTGTCCGGGTTGCCGTCGGTGGCGTTGCGGGCCGGGTTCCAGATGTCCTCGGAGGACGCGGTCGGCATCGCACCCTGGGCCAGGTCGGCACCGCTGGTGTCCAGCACGGAGAAGGTGAAGATCGAGTAGCCGTACTCGGTGCCGGGCTCGCGACCCAGCATCCGCACCCAGCGGGCGTCCCGCGGGGCGAAGGTGATGTCGCCGTCGCCCGGGTCACTGAGCAGCGCCGAGCCGGTGGGCGTGGTGAACAGCCGGCTGCCGGTCAACCCCAGCACACCCGGCATGTACAGATTGAACAGGGAGAGACGACCCTCGCCGGGGAGCCCGGTGCTCGCGTAGACCACCGTGCCGGTCGGCAGCGTGGCGAAGCCGGCCCGGCCGCCGGCGACGGCCAGCACGGTGGCGGTGGCGTCCACCCCGTCGCGGACCTCGCTCCAGGCCCTGGTCCACCGGGCGGTCGGCGCGGTGTCCCGGGGCAGGAAGGCCGGCTCCCGGGTGTCGATCAGCCAGTTGTCGTGTCCCGGCTGCCAGAGGAAGTTGACGAAGCCGGGCTTGGTCACGGCTGCCGCGAACGCCTGCTCCGACTGGTGGGCGGTGAGGCCGACGTCGCGGCCGAAGTCCCGGGTGCCGCTCGCGCGGCGGAAGAACTCCGCTTTGCCGACCGGCTGGACCGGCCGGTCGCGCAGGCGGTGGAAGAGGTACGAGATGGCCAGCTCGGCGCGCGCCTCGGGCTCGTACTTGTCCTCGCCGCTGAACTTGGTGAGCTGGTACTTCGGCTCGTACCGCAGGTAGGGCACCAGGCGCTCGGCCAGGTCGGCCTCGGCGCGCGCGGCATCCCGGTCACCCTGGACCTGGGCCAGGAACGCCAGCGGCAGCACGTCGCGGCCGTACAGGTGGTAGCGGTCGGCGACCATCGGCATGACCGGCTCACCGGCGTCGCTGGCCAGCAGGCGCAACGTGGCCCAGAGCTGGGCACCGTTGGGCTGGTGGGTGAGCACCTCGGGCAGCGGGCGCCCGGCCACCAGGAAGTGGATCGCCGCGCGCCCGGCCGTGCGCCAGAGCTCGGCCTGGTAGTGCGGGCTGGCCGACTCGTGGTTCTCCACGATGAAGGAGTCGTGCAGGTTGTGCGCGGTGGCCCGCTGGTCGATCCGTTCCCCGTCCACGACGGCGGGATTGGCCAGGTCGGCGGCGGGCAGGCCGCTCGCGTTCGTGGCCCAGAGCAGGAAACGCTCCCGCCAGCCCTCGGCGGCCTCGTCGTCACCGGCCCAGGCGAGGCCGGGCGCGATGGCCTGGGCGTACACACCCATCTCCTCGAGCTTGGTGTCGCCGAGCCAGCCGCCGGCCGTGCCGTTGGGTGACCAGTCACCGCTGAGCGGGTCGTCGTCGGAGCCCAGCCCGTACGCGTACGAGGCCTGACCCACGGCGATCTGCTGCACGTTGCGCCGGGTCTGGGTGTCCAGGTCGGCCCAGAGCAGCCGGGCGGCGAGCACGAAGTACAGCTCGAATGTGGAGTCCCAGAAGAGCTGCCGGCCCCACTCGGCGCCGCCGGCGAACCGGTTGGTGGCGGCGAAACGCTGGATCGTGGCGACGGTCTTGGCCTTCAGCGTGCCGGCGTCGACGTCGGCCAGGCGGGCGTCGTAGTCGTCCAGGCCGAGCAGGACGGCGTTGCCCAGCACAGCGGCGAAGCGGAAGTCCGCCGCGCGGTAGGCACCGATCTTGGGATCCCACTGCTCCTCCACCCACCGGGTGTGCATGTGCAGCAACTGCCGGTAGATGTCGGCCACCGGATCCGGCGCGGCGGCCGACGCGGGCGCAGGCAGGCTCAGGGCACCACTGATGCCAGAGACGCCGGCCAGGGCCAGCAGCCGGCGGCGGGACAGTGCGAACAAGGAACCTCCACGGCGGAACGGGATGCCCTGGACAGCCTTCGCGTCCGCCCCAAAGACTGTCAAATCACCTTTCGGCCACGAGGATGCTCGATGCGAACCGAGCGCCAAGCATGCCCGACCACAGCGGCTGAAACCCGTACGGGGAGATCCTCCTCACCCGCGACCGAGGTTCCGGAACTCAGATTACTTGCGTGTTAACTAATGCATCGATGAAACTGGCTGGACCGTCCCCACAGCACGTCCCCCAACCGATGGCGCCGGCTCCACCCGAGGCCGGCGCCTCGGCTTTGTCCAGGGACCGGTGATCCGTGGACCGGCAGTTCCTGCATCCGGTGCCGCCGCGCAGGGACACTGAGCGGGTGGACCGTGCCCAGCTCGCCGACTTCCTCCGTACCCGGCGCGAAGCGCTGCAGCCCGAGGACGTGGGGCTGCCGCGGGGGTCACGCCGGCGCACCGGTGGCCTGCGCCGCGAAGAGGTCGCCACGCTCTGCGGCATGTCGGCCGACTACTACAGCCGGATCGAGCAGCAGCGCGGCCCGCACCCGTCCGAGCAGATGCTCGCCGCCATCGCCCGCGGCCTGCGGCTGAGCCTGGACGAGCGCGACCATCTGTTCCGCATCGCCGGGCACGCCGCGCCGCGGCGGGTGCATCGCGCCGACCACATCAACCCGGGGATCATGCGCATCCTGGACCGGCTGGCCGACACCCCGGCCCAGGTCATGGGCAGTCTGGGCGAGACACTGCGGCAGACGCCGCCGGCGGTCGCGCTGCTCGGTGACGACTCCCGCTGGACCGGCCCGGCGCGCAGCGCGGTCTACCGCTGGTACACCGATCCGGAATCACGACGGATCTACCCCGAAGAGGATCACGAACTGCACGGGCGAATCTACACCGCCCAGCTGCGGCTGGCCTACACCCGCGCGGGCCGCGGCTCGCGCGCGGCGGCTCTGGTCGACGCGTTGCTGGCGGCCAGTCCGGACTTCGCGGCGGTCTGGGGCGCGCACGACATCAGCGCCGGGTTCCAGGATCAGAAACGTCTGCTTCATCCCGAGCTGGGGCTGCTGGAGCTGCACTGCCAGACCCTGGTCGACCCCGACCGGTCCCAGACACTGCTGGTCTTCACCGCCGTACCGGGCTCGGCGAGCTACGAGAAGCTCCAGCTGCTCTCGGTCATCGGCGACCAGCGCCTGTAGGCCTCGGGTGGCGGGGCCGGCGCCCCCCGGCAGGTCGAAGAACAAGCGCAGCACCAGTACGGCCTGCTGCCGGCGCGGCAG
>NZ_JBEZGQ010000362.1:0-7534 GCF_040650095.1 Actinoplanes sp. NPDC048791
GCGGCCAGCAGCTCGCGGTGGGTGGGGAAGTAGCGCCGGGGTGCGCCGTGGGACACGCCGGCGCGGCGGGCGATCTCGCGCAGGCTCAGCGCGTCGGTGCCCTCGGCGGAGACCAGCTCAACACCGGTGGCGACGAGATGCGCACGCAGGTCCTCCGGCATAGACACTGTCTACCAGACGCCGTAGACAGTGTCTATCAGGGCGCGCCAGAGGACGGCCAGGGTGCGCGGGCGCGACCGGGTGGCCCGTCCTCGGCGGCGCCCACCCGCGCGAGCCGCTACGACGACGGGCCCGGGTGCGGGTCGCTCAGGGCGGTGATCCTTACGCCGGCCTGGTCTCGTCCGCGACCGGAGGCGCCCATCCCGGCCGGGGGATGAGGCAGAACGGGTGCCCGGCCGGGTCCGCGAACACGCCCGCGCCGGGCAGGGCGGTGGCACCCAGCGCGAGGACGGCGGCAGACGCTTCGGCGACGTCGTCGACCATCACGTCCAGGTGGACCTGCTGGGGTGTCGCCGGGTCCGGCCAGGTCGGCGCCGGATTGCCGGGAGCCCGCTGGAAGCCCAGCCCGGAGGCGCGGTCGCTGCTCGCCACGACCGCGAAGTCGTCGTCGTGGTAGGTGACGGGCAGGCCCAGCAGCGCGCTGTAGAACGTGGCCAGGGCCAGCGGCTCCGGGCAGTCCACGATCACGTGGTGAAGACGGCCGATTCCCATGGTGCCTCCCGGTCTCCCGCCCATCATGTCGAGAACGGCCGGCCGGCACCGACCCCCCGGTATGACGAAGTTTCTGCTGATCCAGCATCACACCGCGATGGGCACCTGGGCGCCGGCCGACGTACGGCGGCATTTCGACTATCAGCGCGACCTGGACGCCGAGCTCACCGCGGCCGGTGAGCTGGTCGAGGCGCAGGGGCTCGGCGGCCGTTCGCATCAGGTGGCGGGGGAGCGGGGCGCCCTGCCCGAGCTCGCCGGCTACCGGGTCGTGGATGTGGAGTCCGAGGAACGGGCGCTGCAGATCGCGGCCCGGGCGTCGGCGGCGCCGGGGCCGGGCGGTGCGCCACTGGGTCAGCGGATCGACGTACGGCAGCTGCTGACTCCGTGAGAGCGCTTTCTCGCCGTAACCGGTTCCGGTGGTCCGAACATGCGCCACGGCACCGGAAAGCGCTCTCCGTCCACCGAACCTTTCGTCATCCTTAAGTCCGTCGATACGTCCTTGACCGCGTCCCGTTCGTCACGGTTGAGTTCGGCACTGTTAAGTCACCTTCCGGTTCCCCGTTCCCCCATCCGGAGTCCGCAGTGCCTCACTCCCCACGCCGGCTGCTGCTCGCCGCCGGCACCGTGCTCGTCGCCCTCGTGGCCACCGCCGGCGTCCGCTTCGTGGCGAACGCGGACACGGCCCCTGTCCGCGCCACAGCCGCAGCGTTCTCCCACCCCGGCGTGCTGCTCAGTCGCCCCCAGCTCGACTTCGTCAAGGCCAAGGTCGCCGCCAAGGCCCAGCCCTGGACCACCGCCTACAACCAGATGGCCGCGAGCCGCTACGCCTCGCTGTCGCGTACGCCGAAGCCCCGCGCGACCGTCGAGTGCGGCTCCTACTCCAACCCGAACAACGGCTGCACCGACGAGCGCGAGGACGCGATCGCCGCGTACACCGACGCGCTCACCTGGTACATCACCGGGAACACCGCGTACGCGACCAAGGCCATCGCGCTGATGGACGCCTGGTCGGCCACGCTCAAGGCGCACACCAACAGCAACGGCCCGCTGCAGACCGCCTGGGCCGGTTCGGTGTGGCCCCGGGCCGCGGAGATCATCAAGCACGCGTACGGGAACTGGCCCAACCAGGCCCGCTTCGCCACCATGCTGCGCACCGTCTACCTGCCGGTGGTGCTGGCCGGCAGCGCCAGCAACGGCAACTGGGAGCTGTCGATGATGGAGGCAGCCGTCGGCATCGCCGTCCACCTCGACGACCGGGCCAGCTACGACCGGGCCGTCGCCCGCTTCAAGCTGCGCGCCGCCGCCT
The DNA here is from genome assembly GCF_040650095.1 of Actinoplanes sp. NPDC048791. NCBI lineage: Bacteria > Bacillati > Actinomycetota > Actinomycetes > Micromonosporales > Micromonosporaceae > Actinoplanes > Actinoplanes sp. NPDC048791. The sequence goes on from NZ_JBEZGQ010000362.1 coordinate 2,018, forward strand.
ACATCTACGTCACCGCTGACGGCGCCCAGCCGAAGTACCCGCCGGCCGGTGGCATCGACACCCGGGCCGAGCTGATCAGCTACTGGCAGGGCCAGAGCACCTTCGTCGACGGGCTCTCCCAGGAGACCTGCCGCGACTTCGTGCACACCGGCTACGGCATCTCCGCGATCGCGCACGTCGCCGAGACCACCCGCATCCAGGGCGGCGACCTCTACCCCGAGCTGCAGGACCGGCTGCGGCACGCGCTCGGCCTGCACACCAAGTTCGAGAACGGTACCGCGGTGCCGGCGTCGATCTGCGGCGGCTCGGTGACCAGGGGCCTCGGCCCGATCAGCGAGGTCGCCTACAACGCCCTGCACAACCGGCTCGGCATCGCGATGGCCAACACCGGCACCTACACCGAGGCCCGGCGCCCGCAGGGCAGCAACAACCTGTTCGTGGCGTGGGAGACGCTCACCCACGCCGGCAACCCCGCCTGATCCCCGAAGGAAATCGATGATCCCCATCCCCCGGAAGCGACGGCGTGTCCTGGCCGTCTCCGTCACCGCCCTGGTCGTCGGCGTGCTCGGCGTCGCCGGCGTCACCAACGCCCTGGCCGCCACCACCGGTTCCGTGGTGAGCAGCGCCAACGGCAAGTGCCTGGACGTCACCAACGGCTCCACCGCCAACGGCAACCTGCCGCAGATGTGGTCCTGCGCGAGCGGGCCGAACCAGACCTGGACCTACGGCGACGACAAGTCGCTCAAGGGCCTCGGCAAGTGCCTGGACGTGGCCGGCGGTGCCACCACCGACGGCGCGGCCGTGCACATGTGGGACTGCTTCGCCGGGCTGACCAGCCAGCAGTGGACGTACACGGCCGGGCGGGACCTGGTCAACGTCAAGGCGAACAAGTGCCTCGACATCAAGGACAACAACCTCGCCGACGGCGCGAAGCTCCAGCTGTGGACCTGCGGCGGCGGCGCCAACCAGAAGTGGACGGTCAACGGTGCCTCGACGCCCCCGACCACCCCGCCGGTGACCCCGACGACGGTCCCGCCGGGCAGCGGCAACCCCGACCTGGGCCCGAACGTGACGATCTTCGACCCGTCGATGTCGCAGGCGACCATCCAGAACCGCCTGAACACCGTCTTCAACCAGCAGGTCCGCAACCAGTTCGGCAACGCCCGCTACGCGCTGCTGTTCAAGCCCGGTTCCTACAACGTCGACGCCAACGTCGGCTTCTTCACCCAGGTCGCCGGGCTGGGCCTGACCCCGGACGCGGTGAACATCAACGGCGCGGTGCACACCGAGGCGGACTGGTGGCCGGACGGCTCGCAGAACGCCACCCAGAACTTCTGGCGTTCGGCCGAGGGCCTGTCGGTGACCCCGAACGGCGGCCTCGACCGCTGGGCCGTGTCGCAGGCGGCGCCGTACCGGCGGATGCACGTCCGCGGCAACCTGGCGCTGTCCGACGGCGGCTGGTCGTCCGGCGGCTTCATGGCCGACACCAAGATCGACGGGCAGATCCAGTCCGGCTCGCAGCAGCAGTGGATCACCCGTAACTCGCAGATGGGCAGCTGGAACGGCTCCAACTGGAACCAGGTCTTCGTCGGTGCCCAGGGCGCCCCGGCCAACAGCTTCCCCACGCCGCCGTACACGACGGTCGGCCAGACGCCGGTGGTCGCGGAGAAGCCGTACCTGTACGTCGACTCGGCGGGCGCGTACCAGGTGTTCGTCCCCGCGCTGCGGACCAACTCGGCCGGCACCACCTGGGCCAACGGGAACCCGGCGGGCCAGTCGCTGCCGATCGGCACGTTCTTCGTCGTCAAGCCCGGCGAGACGGCGGCGAACATCAACGCGGCCCTCGCTTCCGGCAAGAACCTGCTGGTCACGCCCGGTGTCTACAACCTGAACCAGACCATCAACGTGACCCGGCCCAACACCGTCGTGCTCGGCCTGGGCCTGGCCACCTTCGTCCCGCAGAACGGCATCACGGCGATGACCGTGGCCGACGTGGACGGCGTACGGGTCGCCGGGGTGCTCTTCGACGCGGGCACCACGAACTCGTCGGTGCTCATGGAGGTCGGCCCGAACGGCTCGTCGGCGAACCACGCGGCGAACCCGACCGTGCTGTCCGACGTGTTCTTCCGGATCGGCGGCGCGATCGCCGGCAAGGCCTCGGTCAGCCTGCGGATCAACAGCGACCACGTGATCGGTGACCACGCCTGGATCTGGCGCGCCGACCACAGCGACAACGGCACCCACGGCTGGACCGTCAACCCGGCCGCCAACGGCCTGACCGTCAACGGCGACAACGTGACGTTCTACGGCCTGTTCGTCGAGCACTACCAGCAGTACCAGACCATCTGGAACGGCGAGAACGGGCGCACGTACTTCTACCAGAACGAGATGCCCTACGACCCGCCGAACCAGGCCGCCTACATGAACGGCTCGACGCAGGGCTGGGCGGCGTACAAGGTGGCCGACTCGGTGAACAACCACGAGGCGTGGGGCCTGGGGTCGTACGCGTTCTTCAACGTCAATCCCAGCGTGGTCAACGCCCGTGCCTTCGAGGTGCCGGTGAAGCCGGGCATCAAGTTCCACAACATGGTGACCGTCTCGCTGGGCGGCACCGGCACGATCGCCCACGTCATCAACAACACGGGCGCCGCGGTGAACAGCGGTCACCAGGTGACCAACCTGGTCAGCGGCCCCTGATCCCGGTGCGCACGTAGCGACGGCCCGCCGGAGATCCGGCGGGCCGTCTGCCTTTCGGTCAGCGGGCGTTGTAGCGCTTGCGGGCCCAGAGATAGCCGGCCAGGGCGATGGCCGCGCACCAGGCGGTCGCCCACCAGATCGAGTCGCCGACCGTTCCGCCGGTCAGCAGGGCCCGGATCGTCTCCATGATCGGCGTGAACGGCTGGTACTCGGCGAACTGCCGCAGCCCGTCCGGCATCGAGTCGGTCGGGACGAAACCGCTGCCGATGAAGGGCAGCAGGGTCAGCAGCAGCGGCGTGTTGCTCGCCTCCTCCACCGTCTTGGCCACCAGCCCCAGCGCGGTGGCCAGCCAGGTGATGGCGAACGAGGTCATCATCAGCACTCCGAGCACGCCCAGCCACTCCGCCGGTCCGGCGCTGGGCCGGAAACCGATCGCGAGCGCCACGGCCAGCACGATGGCCAGGCTGACCAGGGTCTGGATCATGCTGCCGACCACGTGCCCGGTCAGGACCGACACCCGGGCGATCGCCATGGTGCGGAACCGGGCCACGATGCCCTCGGTCATGTCGGTGGCGACCGAGACCGCGGTGCCGGCCGCCGCCCCGCCGACGGTCATCAGCAGGATGCCCGGCACCACGTAGGCCAGGTATTCGGTGCGGCCCCCGCCCAGGCCGGCGCCGAGCGTGCCGCCGAACACGAAGACGAACAGCAGCAGGAAGATCACCGGCATCCCGGCCAGGTAGAAGATCATCGCCGGATAGCGCTGCATGTGCCGCAGATTGCGCCGCAGCATGGTGTTCGAGTCGCGGACGGCAAGGCTCAGGGTGGTCATCGCACGGGCTCCTTCGCGGTCAGGGCCAGGAAGACGTCGTCCAGGTCGGGCGTGTGCACGGTCAGGCTCTCCACTTCGGCGCGAGCCTCGTCCAGGGTGGTCAGCAGGGCGCGCAGCGTGCGTACGCTGCCGTCCCCGGGCACCTGGATGGTGAGCTGGGCGGAGTCGACCGCGGCGGCATCGAGGGCCACCGCCGCCGCCCGCAACGCCGGTCCGTCGGCGAATCGCAGGGTGATGTGCCCGCCCGGCACCAGCCGTTTGAGCTCGTCGGCCGTGCCCTCGGCGACCAGCCGTCCGCCGTCGAGCACCGCGATCCGGTCGGCGAGCTGGTCCGCCTCCTCCAGGTACTGGGTGGTCAGGAAGATCGTCACGCCGTCGGCCACCAGCGCCCGGACGGTCTGCCACATCGCCTGCCGGCTGCGCGGGTCCAGCCCGGCGGTCGGTTCGTCGAGGAACACCAGCCGCGGCTCACCGACCAGGCCCATCGCGATGTCCAGCCGCCGCCGCATGCCGCCCGAGTACGCCGACGCCTGCTTGCCGGCCGCGTCGGTCAGGTCGAACTGTTCCAGCAGCTCGTCCGCCCGGCTGCGGCCCCGGGCCCGGGCCAGGTGGTGCAGGTCGGCCATGAGAATGAGGTTCTCCCGGCCGGTGAGCAGCCCGTCGACGGCGGCGAACTGTCCGGTGACCCCGATCGCCGCCCGGACCGCGTCCGGCTCGGTCGCCGGGTCGTGGCCGGCCACCCGGATCTCGCCGGCGTCCGCGTCGATCAAGGTGGAGAGGATCTGCACGGTGGTGGTCTTGCCGGCGCCGTTCGGGCCCAGCAGGGCGAAGATCGAGCCCGCCGGGACGTGCAGGTCGATGCCGGCCAGGACGGTGTGGTCGCCGTACGCCTTGCGCAGGCCGGTCACGGTGATCATCGGAGCTCCTCGGTGTCGCCGCGGCGCACGATGATGTCGCCGAAGGAGGTGCGGGCGCGCACCTGGACGTTGTCCTCGCCGGGCTCCGGGGCGCCGGTGCCGTCGAGGTGGTTGAGCACCTTGCCGAACTGGGTGTGCAGGTCGAGGTACGCGGCCGTGCCCGCCGCGATGCCGACCTCCAGCTCACCCATCGAGCTGCGGACCGCGACCGTGCCACGGCGGACCGCGCCGATCCGGATGCTGCCGTTGGCGGTCGCGGCGTCGACCGAGCCGCCCACCTGCCCGGCGACGACACCACCGTTGGCCATCTTCGCCGTCAGATCGCCGCCGACGGAGTCCACCGCGGTGTCGCCGTTGGAGTTCTTGATCACCGCGGCCCCGCTGACCGTGCCGATCCGGATCGTCCCGCTGCCGGTCGTGGCTCGGGCGGCACCGTTCACCGAGCGCGCGACGACGGAGCCGGCGCTGGTGTTCACCTCCAGCGGCCCGGTGTGCTGCAGCTCCACGTCGCCGGCGGCGGTGCGGACCGCGGTCTCGCCGAGCGTGCCGGTGCAGTGGAACGAGCCGAGGGCCGCGTCGGCGCGCAGCTGCGAGCCGGTGGGCAGGGCGATCTCGATGTCGATCGACCCGCTGCGGCGCAGGATCCCCAGCGTCTTGAGCGTCTTCGGGGTCTTGACCAGCAGCTGCCCGTCGCTGAACTGGACCTGGGTCTGCTCGGCGGCGCGCAGGTCGGCGGGGGCGGAGGGGTCGCTGGGCCGGACCTCGACGACGGTGTCCGCGCGGTCGGTGGCGGTGATCCGCACGTCGGCGACGAGCAGCTCGAGCGTCGCCCGGATCGGTGCGGGGGTGTCGAAGGTGGGCATGTCCTGGTCCTTTCGCGGAGGGGAGACGGGCACGGTCAGCGGGCCCAGCCGGTGTAGCGCTGCCCGCCGAGCGGGGCGCGAGAGGTGCGCGGCCGGTCACCGGCCTGCACCGCGGCGGTGCTGGCCCGGACCAGCCAGGCGTTGACCGACAGGCCCTCGCGGCCGGCCGCCTCCTCGATCCGGGTCTTGTGCTGGTCCGGCAGCCGGA
>NZ_JBEZGQ010000363.1:0-7520 GCF_040650095.1 Actinoplanes sp. NPDC048791
CGGCCGGCCGGGTGGTCACGGTCTCGTCGGCGCCGTCCGCCGGGCCGGCGAACTGGTCGTCCTGGCCCGTGGCGCCGAACAGCTGAGTGACCAGCTCCGGGTCGGACGCGGCCGGCACCTCGGCCCCGCGGTGCCAGTTGCCGCTGGTGGGCAGCTTCTTCGGCAGGGCGTTGAGGACCGCGCCGGCGAGCCGGGCCCCGACGCGTTCCAGCAGGTCCATCGAGCGCTCGACGTCGACCGTACGGGTGCGGTTGGCCCGCACCACCAGCAGCGCGCTGTCGGTCACCTTGCTCAGCACGGCCGCGTCGGCCACGCCGTGCAGCGGCGGCGCGTCCACGATCACGATGTCGAAGCGTTCGGTGAGGGCGCGTACCGTCGCGCCCAGCCGCGGCGACGCCAGGATCTCGCCCGGATCGGGCGGCTGCTCGCCGGAGGGCAGCACCGTCAGCCGGCCGTCCAGCGAATCCTGCAGCACGTCGGGCACGTCCGCGCTGCCGGACAGTACGTCGGACAAGCCCAGACTGGTGTCCAGGGCCAGATAACGGCCGACCCCCGGGCTGCGCAGGTTGGCGTCGACGAGCACCACCGTGGCGCCGGTCTCGGCCATGGCGATGGCCAGGCCGCAGGCGACAGCGGTGGTGCCCTCCTTGGGCTGGGCCCCGGTGAGCAGCAGCGACGTGCCGCGCCCGGCGTCGCTGTGCATGCCGGCGACATCGGGCAGCAGGCTGCGCAGCCGCCGGAACGCCTCCGCGAGCGCCTCGTCCGGATGGCCGTTGCGCCCGGAGCGGCCGCCGAGCGAGATGAGGCCGACCGTGCCCAGCCCGAGCCGGCGCAGGTCGTCCTCCTCGCCGATGGTCTTGCGGGTGGCCTCGCGGACGGCGACGGCGACCGCGCCGATCAGCAGGCCCAGCACCGCGGAGAAGCCGATGTTGCGGACCAGGTTGCCGGGGACCTCGGTGGTGACCGGATTCTGCGCGATGGACACCGACGGGGACGGCCCGTCGGCCGGGGCGGTGCTCGGCGGGTCGAGCTGCTTGGCCAGGCCGACCAGCGACGTGGTGGCGGTGGTGACGATCTGCTTGCTGCGCTCGGCGGACGCGTTGGTGGCCGAGACCACCAGCAGGTCGGTGCCCTCCTGGACCTGCGCCGACAGGCTGGCCTGCACCTGCGCGGTGGTCATCGGCAGCTTCAGCTTGGTGATCACGCTCTCGGCCACCCGGGGCCCGGTGAGCAGCACGATGTAGGAGTTGAGTCGGCTCGCCTTGGAGTCCGGGTCACCGGTGCCGGTCGTCACGAACAGCACCATCGACGAGCGGTAGGCCGGCTGGGCGGTCAGGCTCAGGCCGGCCGCGGCGCCGGCGGCGAGCAGCACCGGTACGACGATCCACAGCCATCGCCGCCGGCAGGCCCGCACGTACTCACGCAGTTCCACTCTGGTTCTCCATCGTCTCGCCTGCTCCGACAGGGCCGCGGCGACCCTGTTTCCGGCCGGCCGCCGACCGGTTCAGTACGGCCTCGAACTGCGCGAACAGCAGATCGCGGGAGAACCGTTCGACGGCGAGCCGATGGGCCGCCTCGCGCGCCTGCTTGAGCCACAGCTCGTCGCGGAGGTGCGCGGCCAGCACCGAGCCCGCCTGCTCGGCGTCGTACGGGTCCAGCACCAGCCCGGCCCCGGTCTCGGTCAGCAGGTCGGCCTGCCAGCCGCCGTAGTTGACGGCGATCGGCCGGGACGCGGCGAGCGCGTCGAAGAACTTGTTGGCCGAGTTGTCCCAGAGGGCGCGTACCGGCCGGACGAAACTGCTCGACATGGTCGCCGCGCCGAGGATCACCGGCAGGTCGGCCTTGGGGACCTTCTCCCACATGTGCACAGTGCGGTCGAGCAGGCCGTACTCGGCGGCGAGCCGCTTGGTGGCGTCCCATTCCTTGCCGTGCCCGACGATGAGCACCTGCGCGTCCGGGTCGGTCTCACCCATCCGGCGGGCCGCCCGCACCAGGTACTCCACGCCGTTCACCGCGCCCAGGGCGCCGGTGTAGACGATCAGCGGCCGGTCGCCGAGCCAGCGGTGTTCGTCGCGGAAGCGCTGGACGGCGTCCGGGGCCACGTCGAACAGCGCCAGGTCGGCGGCGTTGGGGATGACGGTGGTGCGGGTGCCCGGCCGGCGGGCGGTGACTCCCGCGGCCATGCCCGGCGAGAGGGCGATGACCTCTTCGGCGTTGCGGTAGGCGAAGGTGGCCAGGGCCCCGGCGAGCCGGCGGGCCAGCGGGTTGCGCAGCACGCCCATCTCGATCGGCACTTCGGGCCACAGGTCGCGGACCTCGAAGACGAACGGCACCCGGCGCAGCTTGGCCGCGACCACGCCGGGGACGGCGACGGTCAGCGGGGTGCTGGTGGCGAAGACCAGGTCGGCCTTGAGCGCGGTGGCCTTGGCCGCGGCCAGGACCATGAACTCGGCGAAGGCGCGCAGCCGTCGGGCGAAGGACATGTTGTTCGAGTACGGCACGGAGAACCAGTGCACCTGGATGCCGTCGTCGTCGGTGCGCCGCCAGCCCAGCGACCGCTTGCCCGGCGTGATGTCGGTGGTGATCACGTGCACGGTGTGGCCCTGGGCGACCAGCCGGCGGGCCTGCTCGTAGGAGCGGATGCCGCCGGTCATCGTGGGGTTGCAGTAGTACTGGTGGATGTAGACGATGCGCATCCCGCCGGCGTCCCTTCGCTGCGTGGTCATCGGGCCACCGCCCGCACGGCCGCGACGACGCGTTCCCGGTCGTGGTCGGTGAGGGCGGAGCCGCTGGGCAGGCACAGCCCGCGGCGGAACAGGTCGGCGCTGACCGCGCCGCCACGCATGACGCAGTCGCGGAACACCGGTTGCAGGTGCATCGGTTTCCAGGCCGGCCGGGCCTCGATGTTCTGCCGGCCCAGGTGCTCGATGATCCGGTCGCGGTCCGCGCCGAACGTGCCGGTGTCGACCAGCAGGCAGGTGAGCCACCAGTTGGGCACGCCGTAGTCCGCCACCGGCATGAAGGTCAGCCCGGGCAGGTCACCCAGCGCGGTGCGGTAGAACCGGGCGGTGCGCCGCCGGGCGGCGATGAGCTCGTCGAGGCGCTGCACCTGGCCGCGGCCCACGGCGGCCAGCAGGTTGCTGAGCCGGTAGTTGTGGCCGACGGCGCGGTGCTCGTAGTGCGCGACCGGCTCGCGGGCCTGGGTGGCCAGATACCGCGCCTGGGTCGCGATCCGGCCGTCGTCGGTGACGAGCATGCCGCCGCCCCCGGTGGTGATGATCTTGTTGCCGTTGAACGACAGCACCCCCGCCAGCCCGAACGATCCGGCGGCGCGACCCCGGTACGACGCGCCGAGGGCCTCCGCCGCGTCCTCGATCAGGGCGACGCCGTAGCGGTCGCAGGCCACCAGCAGGGGCTCGTAGTCGGCGCACTGGCCGTACATGTCGACGGCGATCACGGCCCGCGGCAGCTGGCCGCGGGCGGCCCGCACCTGCAGCTCCTCGGCGACCAGCCGGGGGTCGACGTTCCAGGTGTCGGCGGTGCTGTCCACGAAGACCGGCCGGGCGCCGAGATACATCACCGCGTTGGCGCTGGCCGCGAAGGTGAACGAGGGGACCAGCACGGTGTCGCCGCGCCGGACGCCGGCCGCGATCAGGGCCAGGTGCAGTGCCGCGGTGCCGCTGCTGAGCGCGACCGCGTGCCGCACCCCGATCAGCTCGGCCACCTGCGCCTCGAACGCGTCCAGGTCGGGGCCGACCGGGGCCACCCAGTTGGAGTCGAAGGCGTCCAGCAGCAGCTTGCGCTCGATGTCGCCGACGTCGGGCGGGGACAGGTAGATCCGGGCGTCAGTCATGGACCCGGGTCCGTACGGCCCAGCCCGGCCAGGCCGGGTGCAGGCCCTGGCGCTGGATCCACATCGGGGAGTCGCCCGGGTGCATCGCGTCGCGCAACGTGGTGGCGAAGCTGCGGTAGCCCGCCTCGCGCACGATGCGCAACTCACGCTTGCCGAAATCGACGGCGGGATTGCCGTACGGGGCGGCGAAGTCGCGCACCTCGACGCCGAGCTCGTCCTCGATCTCCCACTTGGAACCGGCGATCTCCTGGCGGGCGGCGTCGTCACCGGCGTCCGCCAGCCGCGGGTGGGTGACGGTGTGCGAGCCGAAGTGGTGCCCGGCGGCAGCCAGGTCCCGGCAGTCCTGCCAGGTGAGGTTGCCCGGCTGGCCGACCAGCCCGGAGGTGAGGAAGAAGGTGGTCGGCACGTCCAGCTCGGCCAGGATCGGGGCGACCACGTCGCGCCAGCTCAGGTGCCCGTCGTCGAAGGACAGGCAGAACATCGGCCCGGTCAGCGGGCGGCGCCCGGCCAGCACGTCCAGCGCATCGTCCCAGGAGACCAGCGGGCCGAGGCGGCCGAACGTGCGCAGGTGCCGGCGCAGGTCGCCGGCGTACTCGGCCGGGACGTCGTGGTAGAAGGGGAAGTAGAGCCCGGCGGTGGTCGGCAGCCGCTTGAACATCCCGGCCGGCGCCAGCACCCGGCCCTGGACGCGGGGGCGGGCCCGCAGCTTGCTGCGCAGTCCGAGCTCGTTCAGCCGTCGCTTGACGGTGGTCGGCGATCCCATGTTTCTCCCACCTGCGCTCGTCGACTTCTCCTCGTCCCGTTCACCCTGACAAATGCGGGGCGGGCAGCGTCAGTAGCAATTGTCATAACGAACGTGAGAAGCGTTCACATCAATTCGAGAAGGGTCCGGACGGTCCTTGCGAAATGGCCGGACAGCGAGGCATCCTCCGTCCCAGGGCCTTTTATCGAGCCGCCCGGGGAGAGTCATGCTGCGACTGCGACGGGTGGCGCCGACGGCCGAGCTCTGGGCCGACCGCGCGACGTACGACGACCGCCTGATCTTCCACACCGAACAGTGGCTGCGCTTCGTCGCCGAGACCCAGCGCGCCGAGCCGGTGCTGGCCACGGTCACCGACGGGCCGCGTACCGTCGGGCACTTCACCGGGCTGGTCACCAAGCGTTACGGCCTGCGGATACTCGGCAGCCCGATGGCCGGCTGGACAACGTCCTACGTGGGCTTCAACCTCGACCCGGCGGTGCCGCGCCGGGCCGCGCTGGAAGCGCTGATGCCGTTCGCCTTCGGCGAGCTGGGCTGCGCCCACCTGGAGATCCGCGACCGCGGCCTGACCGAGCCGGACCTCGAGGGCCTGGGCCTGCGCTGGGCCGCGGCCCCGACCGCGGTGATCGACCTGAGCCCACCCGAGGACACCCTGTTCGCCGCGATGGCCAGCGCCTGCCGGCGCAATATCCGCAAGGCGGCCAAGTCCGGAGTCGTCATCGAAGAAGCGCAGCCGGACGACGAAGCATTCGCCGACGATTTCTACAATCAGCTACGCGACGTATTCGCCAAACAAAATCTGGTGCCCACCTATTCGATCGAGCGGGTCCGCGCCCTGATCCGCAATCTCGCCCCGGCCGGCCAGATCCTGCTGCTGCGCGCCCGCGACCCCGAAGGCCGCTGCATAGCCACCGCGGTCCTGCCCTGGTACCACCGCACGATGTACTTCTGGGGCGGCGCCAGCTGGCGCGAGGACCAGCACCTGCGCCCGAACGAGGCGCTGATCTGGCATGCGCTGCGCTGGGCCAGGGAGCGCGGGGTCACGGAGTTCGACTTCGTCGGCGGCAACTCCTACAAGGCCAAGTACGGCACCACCGAGGTGCCGGTGCCGTGGGCCCGCCGGTCCCGGTCGCCATTGGTGGCCGGCCTGCGCGATGCGGCCAAGGAGGGGTTCGCGCTCAAGCAGCGGGCGGTCGCCCGCCTGACCCGGGTGAGCCACTGACCCGGCAGCCGTCCGTCCGTCGGTCAGGTTCGGGCAGCCCTAGTCACCGATGAAGATCATGTGATCGTGCATGGAAACCATCCGGGCAAGAGCCAGCAGTTGTTGCGCCATCCCGGATTCGTCCGGTGACGCTGATCCTGCGAGTTGCTCAAGCTCAGGAATGACAAGACGCATCTGCGAGAGATTGAAGTAGGTGTCGTCGTACTCGTCGACGTAGCCAAGCATGGGCATGCCGGCTGCCGCCGCCCGCTCGCAGAGTCTGTTGATCTCGGCTCCTCCGGCGTTGCCTCGGATCTCGCCGATATTGCTGGTTACTCTGACGCTGATAGCCACGAGCAGATGGTAAGCGGGTTGGTACCAGCTCGGCGGCGGCTCTGGTTGTTGGCGCGTGGCAAGGTCGTGGCCATGATCGATGATGTCGCGAAGGACTTCCTGCACGACCGGCTCAAAACGGTTCGTGAGGCGCTGGTCTGGAAGCTCGACGCTCTGTCCGAGTACGACATCCGGCGTCCCCTGACGGCGACGGGAACCAATCTCCTCGGCCTGGTGAAACACATGGCGACCGGTGAGGCCTGGTATTTCGGTGAGGTCTTCGGTCGCCCGTCCCCGGAGCCGCTGGGACGATGGCAGGACGCGGACGGCAGCGATCTGTGGGCGACCCCGGCGGAGCATCGCGACCAGATCATCGGCTTCTACCAGCGTGCCTGGAAGCATGCGGACGCGACGATCGGAGAGCTTTCCCTCGACGCGCCTGGCCACGTGCCGTGGTGGCCGCGGCCCGACGTCACGCTGTTCGGCGTCATGATCCACGTCCTTCAGGAGACCACCCGGCATGCCGGTCACGCCGACATCCTGCGTGAGCAGCTCGACGGCCGGACCGGGCTGCGGGCCGAGCACGAGGAACAGGTCGACACGGCCGCCCGCGCGACCCACCGCGCGAAGCTTGAGCGGGCTGCACAGGCAGCCCGCTAGATTTCTCCCGGGGCCGTGTCGATCCGCTCGCCGCTCGTTCGACATGGGGGTGCGAGGGTCGGAACCGACCCGCCACACGAGGAGAGCGCCATGCAGAAGTACATGCTGATCATGCGGGGCACCGACGAGACCAACGCGGCCATGATGGCCCGGATCGACGAGATGATGGCCACCACCCGGCAGTTCATCGAGGAGATGGTCAAGGCCGGCGTCTACGTCGCCGCCGAGGGGCTGGACGATCCCGGTCAGGGGGCCGTGGTGCACTTCGGTGAGGGCGCCCCGGTGGTCACCGACGGGCCGTACGGCGAGACCCGGGAGCTGTTCGGTGGCTACTTCACGGTCGAGGTCGCCTCGCAGCAGGAGGCGGTCGAGTGGGCCAAGCGGGTTCCGGCCGTTCCCGGTTCCAAGATCGAGGTGCGGCGGGTGCCCGGGGAGGACGAGGTCCCCGAGGCCAGCGGGGAGTTCGTCAAGCAGGGCGAGAGCAGCGGCCGGGTCTGATGGGCGCCGCCGACGTCGAGGCCGTCTGGCGGAGTGAGTCGGCGCGGATCGTGGCCACGCTGACCCGGTTCACCGGTGATCTCGGGCTGGCCGAGGACGCGGCCCAGGAGGCGGTGACCGAGGCGCTGGTGTCGTGGCCGCGGGCCGCTCCGGCCAATCCGGCCGGCTGGCTGATGGCCACGGCCCGGCGGCGGGCGATCGACGCGATCCGCCGC
>NZ_JBEZGQ010000364.1:0-7494 GCF_040650095.1 Actinoplanes sp. NPDC048791
GCCGGGCGCCAGAACCGCAGCAGCAGCACCACCGCGGCCGCGGCCAGCAGCGACGCGATGATGTCGGTCAGCGGTACCGAGATGTAGTTCGAGGCCACGAACTGCCCGGCGGCGAAGACCACCCCGGCGACCACGGCCGCCGGCCAGGTCTGCCGGACCCCACGGCGGCCGTCGATCACCGCGACCAGGACCAGGGGTACGACCACAGCCAGCAGCGGGGTCTGCCGGCCGACCATGGCCCCCAGGGTGTCGGCGTTGAGCCGGGGATCGTCCGCGGCGCCCGAGGTGACCGTGCCCAGGGTGACGATCGGCGTGGCCAGCGCGCCGAAGGCCACCGGTGCCGTGTTCGCGATGAGAGCCACCGAGGCCGCGCGCAGCGGCGGGAAGCCCAGGGCCATCAGCATGACCACGGTGACCGCCACCGGCGTACCGAATCCGGCCAGCGCCTCCAGCAGGGCACCGAAGCAGAAGGCGACGATGACCGCCTGGATCCGCATGTCCGGGCTGAGCCGGGCCATCGAGCGGCGCAGCACGTCGAAGTGTCCGCTGGCCACGGTGAGGTTGTAGACCCAGATCGCGTTCAGCACGATCCACAGGATCGGGAAGAAGCCGAAGGCGGCTCCCTCGGACGCGGACAGCAGCGCCTGCCCGACCGGCATCGCATAGACCGCGACGGCGACCACGAGAGCGACCGCGAGCGCGATGATCCCCGCGAGCCAGGCCCGCATCCGCAGGGCGCCGAGCAGAATGAACAAGGTGAGCAGCGGCAAGGCTGCGAACAGGGCCGAGAGCGCCAGGGAATTGCCGGCGGGGTCGGTCACGATCGTGAACTGGTCCGACATGGCAGCCATCCAGGCTCGTCAATGGTTGGCAGCACAATCTAACGCTTCTGGCGCGCCCGTGACATGGTGGACAACGGCGAGCGGGCCGCCGTCGCCCGCGCGCGGGGCATCGACGGCCCGGCCGGTCGCCTGGGGCGTGTCCTTTGTGCAACGTGCACCGAGTACATGACCTTGACGTGCCAAAATCGCCGATCCGGGCACGGGAGGGCCGAAATCTATGCTCACCGCCTGTTGCTTCCGCGTCACCCTCCGTACTCTGTTGGTCAAATAGCCATCGATCAACTTCAGTGGTGTGAGGTGTCGATGGTCACCCGACCGGCAGCATTGCGGGGAGCACAGCATGGTCATCAAAATTGTCGATCAGATCAACGACGACGAGCTCGCCGAAGCGGCCTGGCAGTTGTACTACGCCGCCTTCAATGAGCTGAACGCGATGGCGGTGCAGCGGCACCTGATGTACCGCCACGAATTCGACGAGGTCATGAACGACACGCGGGTCCAGAAGTACCTCTGCCTGACCGATGACGGGACCCTGTGCGGTCTGGCGACGTACACCAGAGACCTCGAGGCGGTGCCGTTGATCGCGCCGCAGTACTTCGAGCGTCATTGGCCCGAGCACTATGCGGGCAAGCGCATCTGGTACATCGGGTTCGTCGCGGTTCACCCCAAGTCCCAGGGCCGGCACATGTTCCGGCAGCTCGTCGAGCAGTTGTACGTCACCGCGGCCACCCAGAACGGGCTCGTCGGCATCGACATCTGCTCCTACAACGACGAGGTGCTGAACTTCTCGCACATCTTCCGGTCCATGGTGGAGCGGCTCACCGACAACATGCGCTTCCAGCGGATCGACCAGCAGTCCTACTGGCTCTACGATTTCAGCGCGGAAGCCGCGGCGGCCTGAGGGTCCCCCGACATCACGCCATAGGCATCTCCTTCGCACGGGCTGGGCTGGCTGACGCTCCGCCGCGGCGCTGCCGATACCCCGGAGCTGTCGACTTCGAGGTGCGCCGCAGGGAGCGTCCGCCGGCCCGCTACCACCGGCCGGCCGGGCGCCACGAAGTCACCGGTCCGTGGCTCCCGGCCGTCGTCGGTCATCTGAGCGATCTCCTTCCGTCGCCTGGTCTCCTTTCGGGTGCCTGGGTTCAGTAGTGGTATCCGCGGGCCCCCACCGGTTCATGTGACCCTTTGGTCGACGGTGGCCCTTCCGGTAACGCGATGGTGCGGCCGTCCACGCCCCGGCCGATGGCCGCGTACGCCTCGGGCCGCGCGGCCCGCATGACCAGCGCCCAGCCGACGCCGATCGCCGCGACCCCGCAGTAGAGCACCGGGACCAGCCACTGGAACGGCGAGTCGCCGGAGACCTGCAGGAGCTCGCCGAACCCGATGACGGTGATCCCGAGGACGGCGCTGAGCAGCAGGAAGGCGATCATCGGGGCGACCTGCGACCGCCAGACGTTCTCCTTGCCCCGGTTGCGCACGAAGAACGCGAGCACCGCGAACGACGCGCTCCACATCAGGAAGAGCACCCCGAGGCCGCCGATCGTGGTCAGCCAGGCGAACACATAGAACAGTGGTTCCAGACCGGCGAGGGCGTAGGCCGAGAGCACCCCGACCGCCAGCACGCTCTGGGTGATCGAGCCGAGCAACGGCGCACCGGTACGCGGGTGCGTCCGTCCCCACGCCGCGGGCAGCACACCCTCACGCCCGAGGGCGAACTGGTAGCGGGCCACGGCGGCGTGGAACGCGAGCAGCGCGGCGAAGACGCTGGTCATGAACAGGACGTAGCCGATGTTGACCAGGATTTCCGGCACGTGCGGCGCGACGAGCTCGAAGACCATGTCCGTACGGTTGGCCTGGGCCGCCGCCACCACCCCGCTGGGCCCGGTGGTCACCGACATCGCCCACGCCGACAGCCCGCAGAGCAGGCCGGCGAGGATGACGGCCAGGTGGGTGGCCCGGGCGATCGTCTTCTTCGGGTCCTTGGCCTCCTCGGAGAGCACGACGGTGGCCTCGAAGCCGACGAAGCCGGCGATGGCGAGCACCAGCATCGGCCCGACGTCCGCGGTGAACAACGGAGCCGGGTTCAGCGTGGCGAAGCTGACGCTGCCGCCCGCCGGGTTGGCGATCATCACCAGGTCGTAGATCAGCACGATGCTGATCTCGGCGATCAGCAGAACGGCCAGTACCTTGCCGCTGAGGTCGACCCAGAGCAGGCCCAGCACCGACACGACCACCCAGGCGGCCAGCGCGCAGGCGAACCAGCCGACCTTGAGCCCGAACGCCGCCAGGATGTCGGAAGCCGCCGAGCCGAACAGCCCGAACAATCCGATCTGCATGAGCGAGTATGCCGGCAGCGCCACGAAGGCCGCCCCGACCCCGGCCAGCCGCCCCAGCCCATGGCTGATGTACGCGTAGAAGGCGCCGGAGTTCACGATGTGCCGGCTCATCGCCACGAAGCCCACCGTGAAGATGGACAGGATGCCGGCGGTGACCAGGTAGACCACCGGCACCGCGGTGTTGCCGATGATCGCGTAGATGGCCGAGATCGCGCCGATGATGACGGTCAGCGGGGCCGCCCCGGCCACCCCGAAGAAGACCACCGACGGGACGCCGAGCCGGTTGCGCGCCAGTGCGCTGGAGATGATGTCCGGCTCGGCGGGGTCCTTACGCGCCATCAACAGCCTCCCGGCCCATTGATCGAAGTTGTCCTGGCGGCGGTGGTGCCGCCCGCGAGAGCTCACCGACGGCCGACGGCGAGAACCGACCCGACGCTGGCCTCGGTGTGCTCGATGAGCTGGCGCAGGTCCTCGGGAAGGGAAGCCACTGTGTTCGGCAGGACGGAGAACGCGGACCGGTGCGCCTCGAAGTCCCAGAGCACGTGACGGGTCAGACCGGTGGCGGCGATGAGGCCGGCCAGCACCCGGTCGGTGATGGACATGTCCAGGCCGCGGACCAGGATGTTGGCCAGCCGCATGGGAGCCCAGGCCGCGGCGTTGCGCTGCAGCTCGTTGTTGGGCATGTAGAAGGTCTGGGTGCTCAGCATCCGCCGCCGGGTCACCGACTCCACCGCGCCGGAGCGTTCGAGGCGCTCCCCGACCCGTACCGCCGCGTCCTGCGACAGGTAGGCGAGCCACGTCCGCACGTCGCGGTGCTGCGGCTGGGCGATGAGGAGGTCGAGGACGGCGTGGTCGAGCCCGTCGCGCGGAGGTTGGTTGCTCACGATCTCCAGATCGCCCGCGAAGATCCGGAGTTTGTTGTCGAGGATGAGTTCGCCCAGCAGCGCCGCGGCCAATCCGATGCCGGTGGCCCGTGGATGCAGCCGCGAACGGCCGGTCCGGTCCTCGTGAGCGATCAAATAGAACTGGTCAGCCAGCACGCCGCCACTCCCTAGAACATCGACCTGTGATTCGTCAGGGACAACTGCCTGTATAGACCGCACTAACTCCCTGTCCGGTGCATCATGTACCCGGCGCTAAGGTCAACACAAGAAGTACTAGACTCGGAATCACGTCGTGATGTTTTTGCCGGAGGATGGGTCCGGCGCCAGGCGTGGATGTCAAAGTAATCCCATTCCCGAGGACCGAGGGGGCGGCAGTGTCCACTGACGAGGGCCCGACACTGCGACGGCGCCGATTGGGCGCGGAATTGAAGCGCTGCCGCGAGGAAGCCGGCCTGACCCAGGAGACCGTCGGCCGCCATTTCGAGTGGCACGCGGCCAAGGTGACCAGGATCGAGACCGCGCGCGTGGCGGTGACCGCCCGCGACGTCAAGGACCTGCTGACCCTCTACGGCGTGCAGGACGAGAACTACCGCGAGGCGCTGATGGCGCTGGCCCGCATGTCGCGCGAGCGCACGTGGTGGACGGACTACCGCGACATCATGCGGCCGGGCAACTTCGTCGGCCTGGAGGCGGAGGCCTCGACCCTGCTGGCCTGGGAACCCATCGTTCTGCCGGGTCTACTGCAGACGGAGGCCTACATGCGCGCGCTGATGCGGACAGGCCGCGCGCAGGACCCGGCGCACCTGGTGGACCGGCGGGTCGCGCTGCGGCTCAAGCGGCAGGGCCGGCTGCGGGCTACGAATCCACTGGAACTCCTCGCCCTGGTCGACGAATCCGTGGTGCGACGGGTCATCGGCGGCCCGGATGTCATGGACGAGCAGTTGAAGCACCTGATAGAAACCGCGCAATTACCGACGGTGACGTTGAAGATTCTCCCGTTCGATGCCGGCGAACATCCCTTCCTGGGCGGCTCAGCAGCACTTTTGGCGTTCCGGGAGACCACTCATTTGGATGTAGTTTACCTAGAGGGTCTTGCGGGCGACTACTACGAAGAGCAACATTCAGAGGTCGCCCGCTACCGTGACGAGTTCGAGCGACTGAGCGCCAAAGCCCTCGATCCCCGCTTGTCCATCAAGATGATCGAGGGCCTGCTTCGCGGATAGGCCGGTACGACCGAATGCCTGCACGAACCCGTGCAGGGGAGAACTACAACCGCATATTGAAGGGAGGTGCTTGGCATGCCTGCGCACCATCTCGACGCTGCTGTGTGGAAGAAATCCAGTCGCAGCAACGGAAACGGTGGCAACAACTGTGTCGAGGTCGCATTCCTCGACACAGTTGTCGCCGTACGCGACAGCAAGAACCCTACGGGTCCAGCTCTCATCTTCAACCCGTCGGACTGGACCGAGTTTGTTCACTCGGCAAAGGACGGCGAGTTCGATAACAACAGATGAGAGGTTACCGATAGGTGCGTGACGATGGGAAGTAGTCAATCAACGTCAACTTCCCGAACGGCAAGATCCGTTTCAAGATAGTGAAACGTCTGCGCCGGCCGAATCGTTGCGCACGATCGGGACCTTGAGGTAACGCCGGATCGGGGCGCCCCCGACGGGGCGCCCCGAATCTGTGTAACGAGCTCTGACCTGCGCAGACTCCGCTGTGGACGGATCCGGCGGCGAGCGCGGTATTCACCCGGAGCACCCCCGAGGTGTACGCTCAGCAGCGGAGCTGTCACCCAGCGTGAAGGGGTTCCCCGTTGCGCACTTTTCCTGCAGGCCCCGCGGTAGCCGATCCGCCAGCCGGACTGCAAGGCCCTCCCTCCGTTTCCAGCGTGCCTGTCCTCGAGATGAAATCCGCGCGTATAGCCGCTGCCGTCGAAGAATTCAAGAACGCATTCCCGAACGTCCGTCCATTCTTCGCGACCAAATGCAATACCGACCCCGGGGTGCTGCGCGTGCTGCACACCGCGGGCGCCCGTTTCGAGGTCGCCTCGGTCGACGAGGTGGGCATTCTGCGGTCGCTCGGCGTCCGCGGCCAGGATCTGCTCTTCAGCAATCCGGTACGGGCCCGCGAACAGACCCGCGGGGCCGCCCGCGCCGGCGTCTACCGGTTCTCTGTGGACTCGCTCGACGAGCTGGAGCGGGTGGCCGAGGAAGCCCCGGGGAGCTGCGTCTACGCCCGGCTGTCCACCGGCGACCGGGCCAGCCTGGTGCCCAGCGAGGGCAAGTTCGGGGTGGACGTGCCCGGCGCGATCGAGCTGCTGGTCCGCGCGCGCACGCTCGGGCTGGTGCCGTACGGGATCACGTTCCACATCGGGTCGCAGTCGCTGACCCCGGCCGCGCTCACCGGGCCACTGGAGGACGTGCACACCGTCCTGGCCAGACTCGTCAGCCACGGCATCCGGCTGCAGATGGTCGACATCGGCGGCGGGTTCCCGGCTGTCTACGACGAGCCGGTGCCCGCACTCGCGGCGTTCGGCCGGGCCGCCGCGGCCGGCATCGCGCAGCTGCCGTACCCGGTGGAGGTCTTCGCCGAACCGGGCCGGTGCCTGGTCGCCGAGGCCGGGACCTTCCGCTGCCGGGTCATCGGGGTCGCCCGCCGGCCGTCGGGCTGGTGGGTGCACACCGACCTGGGCGTCTTCAACGGAATGATGGAGGTGCTCGAGTCCGGCGGGGAACTGCGCTACCCGATCTGGGACGCGCGCCGCTCGGCGGCCCGGCGAAACTGGCACATCACCGGCCCGACCTGCGACGGCCAGGACACGTACGCCCGGGACGTACCCCTGTCGGCGGACCTGCGGGAGGGTGACGAGCTGTTCATCGGTTCCGCCGGCGCCTACACGACTGTGTACGCGTCCCGTTTCAACGGCTTCGCCAAGCCGCACGTGGTGCTGACCTGAGCTCGTTCAGCCGCAGCGGCTCAGGTGGGCGCGGATGTCCGCGGGCACCTCGGCGCAGGCGCCGGCGACCGCGTGCCAGGTCTCGGTGAGCTGCGAGTAGCGGAAGACCACGTCGGCACCGTCGGGCCGGGTGCGGGCCAGGGCGTAGCTGTCGTAGCAGTCGACGTCGTCCAGCCCGCCGGTGGTGGCGAGGTGCTCATAGCGGTCGCTGGCGCGCAGGGCGTCCAGCAGGAGCGGCGCGGCCACCGGGCAGCCGTCGTCGACGGGGCGGCCCTTCACCTGCCCGGGAACCGGCTTCCCGACCGGCACACCGGTTGGCTCGACGGTCGGCGGAGGCAGCGGCATGCCCTCGGCCTCGCGGGCCGACAGGGGCGACTCGCCGACGCCCGGGGACGGCAGAACGCCCTCGGCGCCCGGGGACGGCAGAACGCCCTCGGCGCCCGGCGGGCCGGAGCTCGCGCGGCCGGCCAGGG
>NZ_JBEZGQ010000365.1:0-7469 GCF_040650095.1 Actinoplanes sp. NPDC048791
GGCGGTGCCGATGGTGAGGAACGGGATCGGGCAGTCGGCGCAGGTGCAGTTGGTGAGGCTGTCGCACCGCGCGTCGACGACCTCGGTCAGCGAGGTGCGGATGGTGGCCAGGTCGGCGATCTTCTGGTCGATCTCGGCGATCTTGGTGATGGCCCGCTCGCGCAGGTCCGGGCTCGGGTGCCGGCGCCGGCCCGCGTCGAGCAGGTCGGCGACCTCGTCGAGGGTGAACCCGAGCCGTTGCGCCGCCTTGATCACGTTCAGCAGGGCGACGGTGTCGGGTGGGTAGAGCCGGTGCCCGCCGTTCGAGCGGTGCGGTTCGGCCAGCAGCCCCCGGCGTTCGTAGTACCGCAGCGTCTGGATGTTCACGCCGGCCTGTTCGGCGACCTCACCGGTGCGCAGCCCGGCGGGCCGGGCGCTCAGTTCGTCACGACCGATCTGCTGCATCACGGACCTCCGTACCGGGCAGGCCGACGACCGCGGCCAGCATGCCTGCGGCTTCGCCGGGCATGCGGACCTCCAGCCGCAGGCCGGTGCCATCGACAACCAGGGTGTAACTGCCGAACGAGCAGCACCGGTACTCCGCGGCGGCGAGCCGGGCCAGGGTGCCGGCGAGGTCGATGTCGAACGGGAACCGCAACGCCACGCCGCCGGGTGTGTCCGGAAGCGGGTCGCGGCCTTCGACGCGGGTGAGCACCTGCTGCCACACGCCGATCCGGTCGTGCGTGTCGCCACCGTCGGCAACCAGGTCACAGGCCAGCGCCGCCGCGCCAGAAGTGGGCTCGTGCGGGAAGTGGTACGTCGTGCCCGCCGCCACGAGGGCGGTCGTGCAGCCGCAGTCGTCCCCGCACGGCCCGGCATGCGTTGCGTCCGTCAGAGCGACCGACACGGCCTGCAGCCGGGCCGCCTCCTCGGTCAACGACGCGCTCCCGTCGAGCGTCGTAGCCCAGCCGGCGGTGCCCGGGCCGGCTTCGACGGCCTGCCGGTTGTGTTCGGCGATATCGGCCTGCACCTGGCCGAGCCGGGCGGTGATCGCGGCTGCCAGCCGCTGCTGGGTGCTGACGCAGTCGCCGGCGCGCCATGAGGCGGCCAGCGTCGTGAGCGTGCCGGAGTCGAGGCCGAGCCCTTCGGCACCGGCCAGCATCCGCGCGGTGCTCGCCTCACCGGGCGGGTACCCGACCCGGTCGCCGTCGCGGTGGGCCGGTGGCAGCAGCCCGGCCTCGGCGTAGTGGCGCAACCGCTCGACGGGCACGTCGGCGCGGACGGACAACTCGGCCAGGTCCAGCAGCGCCCCGGTCATGACCTGCGCCCTTCTGCGATCGTGCCGGCCCGGTCGGTGAGGGATGCCAGCACGTCGGCGTACTGCGCCGGGACTTCGACATCGAGGATCAGCGCCTCACCCTCAGCGCCGGGCTCGGGCGTCACCGTGAAGGTGAAAAACGAACAGCACGCGGTCTCCCGGGCGGTCAGATCCCGTACCGTCGCTCCCAGCCCGGCCGGTCCGGTCAGCCGCAGCCGGGCCCGGGTCGGGCCGACCCGGTCGGCCCGGCGGACCGCCGTGGCGAACAACGCATCGAACTCGGCCAGCCGCAGCGGCCGCTCAGCCGTCGGCAGCGTGCAGGCGTCAGGAATAGCGATGGACATCGCAGGCTCCTCGAAGCAGTGATCCGGCGTCCCACCGACACCGTCCACACGACGGTAAGCCTGTACCCGGGTACCGGATGCAAGAGCCGCGTCAGAATGTGGCGATGCTGGCTGTCTTGCCGGCCCGTCCGGTGCTCTGCCGACCACTCCCCTGACCTCGCTCGAGGCCCAGTTCGATCATTGGCGGCGTAGCGACAGCGGCCCCCGGCGACGGATGCCGACGAGCCGAAGCGCGCATCGGTCAACACGTCAGGTGCCGGGTGGGCGACCGGACCCGGCGCGGCGCCGGCCGGCAGCCCCGTCAAGGGTGGAGAGGATCTGAGCTTGTTTCTCGCGCGATGTGGCATGCGGGGCGGTCGGGCCGATCGGGCCGCGGATCGCCGAACGCCTTGCGCACGCGCCGATCGCTCGATGATGCGACCTGATACAGGTGCACGAGGCAGTGCCTGAACAGATCTCGCCATGGTCGATGGCGGTCCGGCGGGCGGTCACCACGAGGTTTGACGCGGCCGTTCGCCGATGTTGTTCACGCGACCCCGGCACACCCGTCGGCGACGGCTCAAATGGTCGTGCGGTGGCGCACGACGATCAGCGGGGCAGCCGGTGTCGCAGTGCGCGGGTCTGGACGAGGGTTCGCACGCTGCAGCCGATGCGGATCAGGCTGCCGGCCATCGCGATGACCGCGAGGGCTCCGGTGAGTGCGGCGGCATGCGCGGCGACGCCGATGACGAGCAGGTCACCGGTCAGGGTCAGGTTGAGAACAGTTGCCATAGCGGTCAGGGCGCGGCCGGGTCCGGCCTCTGGTAGCCGGCGCATCAGTCGGCCGGTGGTGGCGACAGTGCCGGCGGCGGTCGCCAGGGCGACGGCGATCAGCGGGATGACGGGGATCGCAATGAGGAGCGCGATCAGGCCGGTACGCCACGGGTCGGGGCGCAGCAGCAGTAGTTGAGTTTGCACATCGCTGCCGCATCCGCGACCGGTCCGCCCACCTGACATCCTTATTGCAAACTATTGGCAACTACGGCAGGATGGCGTTTGTTCGGGGTAGGTGTTGCTTGGCCGTGACCCGTCACCGCGGACATGGGGTGTGGCGTCGACACCGCACCGTCTGGGACGGGGTGTCCCGGCACCGCGATGATCCTCGCGCCGGGACGCCCCGCCTCAACCCGCAGCTTGCGGATGCTGTGGTGCGAGAAACACGACGATGTCGTTGCCGGCATGCGGCAGCGGGTCGACTTCGTGCCAGCCCATGCGCTGGTAGAACGCCACAGTGTCGGTGGCATGGCGCGCGGTCAGCAGCCAGGCCCGGCTCTGGGGTGCGGTCTGAGTGATCAAGTGCAGCAGGCGCCGACCCAGTCCCCGCCCACGTGCGGTGGGCACGACGGCGAGTTCTTCGACCTCGAAGGCCTTGTCGAGCAACAGCTGCGTACGGTCCGGACCGAGGTGCCTGACGACCCGGGGATAGGCCCGCTCGTCCGGTAGCGGGATGCGGGTGAGCCAGCCGGTTGCGAAACCGTCGACCCGGGTGCCGGTGCGGGCGACGACCGCCCGGAAGCCGTCCCGTCCGGCGTCGTTGGTCAGCCGCTGCCGGAATGCCTGCGCTGCTGCGGTGTCCTCGTACCAAGGTGGGGCGCTGAACACCTGCGCATAGACGCCGGTGATCTCGTCGAGCAGAGTCGGCGGCAGGAGCGGGCCGGTGTAGGTCTCGAGCATCAGCGGGCGACGGCCGACAGGTCGGCCAAATCGAGCGTGCGGTCAGCCCAGCGTGTCATCAGCGCGGGGTCGTGGGTGACGATCAGGACGCCGGCGTTGTGGCGTTGCTGGTAGTCGGTGATCACAGTGGCGATCAGCGCCTGGGTGGCCGCGTCGAGCATGGTGGTGGCCTCGTCGCAGAGCAGGTAGTCCGGTGTGTGGGCAAAGGCCCGGGCGAGGCAGGCGCGTTGTAGCTGGCCGTCGCTGACCGCGTGTGGGCGGCGGGTCAGCAGGTCCGCGGTCAGTCCGACCGTGTCGGCGAGTTCGGCGATCCGCCTGGTGACGGTCTCACGCGGCTGTCGGGCGACGCGCAGGGGTTCGGCGATGAGGTCGGCCAGCGACAGCCGGGGATCGGCGGCAGCGCGGGGGCTCTGGAACAGCACACCGATGCGGGTGCGGACGGCGGCCGGGACCGCGTACCGGGTGCCGGTGATCGCCGTGCCGTCGATACTGATCGTGCCGGCGACTGGGCTGTGCAGAAGGGCCAGGACTCGCAGCAGGGTGGACTTTCCCGTGCCGGACGGTCCGCGTAGCCCGACCGTCTCACCCCGCCCGACGCTCAGCGACACCCCGTCGAGGACCCGGCGGCGGCCGTACGCGACGGTGATGCCCTCAGCGGCGATCACCGGCGGTCCCCGATCGGGTGGTGGCAGGCCAGCTGGCCTCGCTGGTCCGGTTCGGGGCCGGGCTGGCTGCCGCAGTCCTGGCGCGCACGGGTGCAGCGAGGCGCGAAGGCGCAGCCGGCCGGGAGAGCGGTCAGCATCGGTGGGTGGCCGGGGATCGGTGTGAAGGCGCGGTCGGGCAGGGCGTCGAGCAGGGCGTGGGCGTACGGGTGCCGGGGGCCGGCGAAGAACTCCGTGGCGGGTCGGTGCTCGACGATACGGCTGGCGTACATGACTGCGACGGTGTCGGCGACGCGTTCTGCCGCGGCCAGGTCGTGGGTGATCAGGATGACGGCTGATCCTTGGTCGCAGCGGGCCCGCAGCAGGTCCAGGGTGCCGTCCATCAGGGGGCGGTCGAGGCCCGAGGTCGGTTCGTCGGCCAGCAGTAGCGGCGGATCCGGGGCCAGCGCCAGCGCGGTGGCCAGGCGCTGGGCCATGCCGCCGGAGAGTTCGTGCGGGTAGAGGTCGAGGTCGGCCGGGGTGAGTCCGACTCCGGCGGCTACCGCCTCGGCGTGCTTGCGGGCCTGGCCGTGGGCGCGCAAGGTTTCTTCCAGTAGATGCCGGCCGGTGCGTACCGGGGTCAACGCCGTTGCCGGGCTTTGCGGGACGAGACCGATGCGGCGTCCTCGGACCGTACGGGCCAAAGTCTTCTCGTCGGCGGCGAGCAGGTCGACCGGTTTGTCGCCGCCGCGCAGCACGGCCTTGCCGGTGACTGTGGCGTTGGCCGGCAGGAGACCGAGCAGGGCGTGGGCCAGGACGGATTTTCCGCAGCCGGACTCCCCCACGACGGCCAGCAGCTCGCCCGGCGCCACTGCGATGTCGATGTCGGTCACGGCGTGCACAGTGGCATCGGGCAGCCGGAACCGGACGGTCAGGTCGCTGATCGCCAGCAGCGAGGACGTCCGCACGGTCGTGGTCACAGTTGCAGCTCCGCCCGTACGCGGGGGTCGAGGCGGTCGCGCCAGCGGGCGACGACCGCGGCCAGGGCCAGGGTGACGATCACGATGACCAGGCCCGGCATGAGGCTGGCCCACCAAGCGCCGGTCAGCAGCGAGCCCTGACCGTCGTTGATCATGTTGCCGAGCGAGGCCAGGTGCGGCGGCAGGCCCAGGCCGAGGAACGACAGGGCGGTCTCGTGCCAGACGGCGTGCGGGACCATCAGCGTGGTGGCAAGGGCCAGTTTCGGTAGCACGTGCGGCAGCAGGTGCCGGGTCAGCACCCGCAGCCGGCCGGCGCCGCCGCTGATGGCGGCGTCGATGAACGGCCGGGTGCGCAGGCTCAGCAGCTCGGAGCGCACGATCCGGGCGGTGGACAGCCAATGGGTCAGCCCGACCGACAGGACGACCGCTCCCAGGCTGGGCCGCAGCATCGCCACGATGAAGATGCCCAGCAGCAGGTGCGGCAGCGCGGCGACGGTGTCGACGATCCGCATGAGCAGCCGGTCGACCGGGCCGCCCAGCGTGCCGGCGATCCCGCCGACGACCCCGCCGATCAGCGTGGCGACCAGGGCAGCGACGACTCCGACGAGCAGCGAGACCCGCAGGCCGTACAGGGTGCGGTGGGCGACGTCGCGGCCGAGGTCATCGGTGCCGGCCGGGTGCGCCCACGACGGCGCCAGCCGCGTCTGGGCGAGGTCGACCGCGCTCTGATCCAGCGGCCACAGCACGGGTGCGAGCAGGCAGACGGCCACAGCCGACACCAGCACGGCGGAGGCCACGGTGATGGCGGGTCGCGGCATCCGGGTACGGCGCATGGTCAGCTCAGCCATCGAGGCGCACCCGGGGGTCGGCGGCGGTGTAGGCAAGGTCGGTGAGCAGGTTCGCGGTCAGCACCACGGCGGTGGTGGCCAGGGTGACCGCGGCGAGCAGCGGGAAGTCGCTGCCCAGGGCGGCCTGCACGGTGACCGCGCCCAGGCCGGGCAGGGAGAACACCGTCTCCACGAGCACCGCACCGCCGACCAGCTCGGGCAGGTGCGTGCCGATCAGCGTGAGGAAAGGCAGCAGAGCGGTCCGCAACGCGTGTCCGAACAGGACCGTCCGGCCGGGCAGACCGCGGGCTCTCGCCGCGAGGACATGGTCGTCGCGCAGGCTTTCGGTGACCGAGTCGCGGACGAACAGCAGGAACCACGGCGCCTGCGAGATCGCCAGCACGCCGACGGGCAGGATCAGGTGCCATGCGACGTCGGCCGCGGTGGTCGTGGTGGCGGTGACCTCGGTCAGGCCGCCGGCGGGCAGCCAGCCCAGGGTCAGGGCGAACACCGCGATCGCGGCGAGACCGAGCCAGAACACCGGCATGGCCTCGACCGCGTAGGCCGCGGCCCGCAGGCCGCGATCGAAAAGACCACCCCTGCGGTACGCGGCCAGCGTGCCCAGCACGAGGCTGGTCACCAGGACGAGGGCCAGGGCGGTACTGACCAGCAACAGTGTCCAGCCGGCCCGTGCGCCGAGGACCGCGGTGACCGGTTCGTGGCGGCTGGTCGACCAGCCGAGGTCGCCGCGGAGCAGGTTGCCGGCCCAGCGGGCGTACTGGACGGGCAGTGGGTCGTCGACGCCCCAGTTCGCGCGGATCTGGTCGAGGTTCTCACTCGTGGCGGTGAACGCCGCCGCGCCGGCGTACTGCTTGGCCGGGTCGATCGGTGAGGCGGCGCCGAGCAGGAACATGCCGATGCTGGTGGCGATCAGGACGGGAATGGCGACCAGCAGCCGGCGGCGGATCACCGCACCCGCGCCGGCGATCCCGCGTCGGTTCACGTGCGGGTCCAGGTGTTGATGTTCCACCACAGGCTGTTGGCCACGTCGTGTTCGTGCGCCTCGACCCGCGGGCTGACTCCGGTGATACCGGCCTTCACCACATAGGTGTGCTTCAGATAGGTGAGGAACACCCACGGCGCATCGGTGGCCAGTTGCTGCTGGAACGTGGCGTAGGCGGCTTTGCGCTTGGCCGGGTCGGCCTGGTCACGGCCGTCCTGCAGGGCCTTGTCGGCGATCGGGGATTTGTAGCTGCCGGGGTTGAAGTAGCCCTTCGCGGCGAACTTCGACCCGAACAGCTTGTAGGAGACGAAGTCCGGATCGTACGGGGTGCCGAACCCCATCAGCAGTGCGTCCTTGGTGATCCGGGTGTCGATGGCGTCCCAGGTCAGGCCCTCCGGGCTGACCTTGATGCCGATCTTCTTGGCGTCTGCCGTCACGGCCAGGGCGAGTTCCTTGCGCAGGCTGTCGCCGGCCGGGTACATCAGCGTGAACGCCCCTTGCTGGCCGGCCTTGGCCCGGATCCCGTCCGCGCCGGGCGCCCAGCCGGCCGCGTCGAGCAGCGCGCCCGCGGCCGCCGGGTCGGACGATGGTTTGCCTGCGGCCGACGGGTCGACGTACTCGGAGGTCGGCGGGACGGGCCCGAACGCGGGTTCGCCGGCTCCGG
>NZ_JBEZGQ010000366.1:0-7461 GCF_040650095.1 Actinoplanes sp. NPDC048791
GCGGAGGACGCCACCGACGTGGCGGCCACCGTGGCCGATCTGAACCGCCGCGACAAGCTCGACTCGAGCCGCGCGGTCGACCCGCTGCGCCAGGCCGACGACGCCGTCACGCTCGACACCACGGGCATGGGCATCGACGAGGTCGTGGCAACGCTCCTGAGCATGCTCAACAGCAAGGTGAGTTCGTGAGTGACTTTTCTTCCGAGGTCTCGGCCTTGGAATCCGCACTGCATCAATCCATGGCGGAGGAAGGCCCCGTACCGGTCGTCGCCGTCGTCGGCCGGCCCAACGTCGGCAAGTCGACCCTGGTCAACCGGATCATCGGCCGCCGCCAGGCGGTGGTCGAGGACAAGCCGGGCGTGACCCGCGACCGCGTGCCGTACGACGCGCAGTGGAGCGGCCGCCGCTTCACCGTGGTCGACACCGGCGGCTGGGAACCGGACGCCCGCGACCGTGCGGCTGCGATCGCCGCCCAGGCCGAGATCGCCGTCCAGACCGCCGACGTGGTCATCTTCGTGGTCGACGCGATGGTCGGCGCCACGGACGTCGACGAGAAGGCCGTCCGGATGCTGCGCCGCAGCCACAAGCCGGTCATCCTGGTGGCCAACAAGGCTGACAACCAGAACATCGAGAACGACACCGTGTCCCTGTGGGGCCTCGGGCTGGGGGAGCCGTTCCCGCTGTCCGCCCTGCACGGCCGCAACGCGGGCGACCTGCTCGACAAGATCCTCGCGGCGATGCCCCCGGCCCCGGCGATCATCGAGAACGCCCCCCGAGGCCCGCGCCGCGTGGCCCTGGTCGGCCGCCCGAACGTAGGAAAGTCGTCCCTGCTGAACCGCCTGGCCCGCGAAGAGCGAGCAGTCGTGGACTCGGTGGCGGGCACGACGGTCGACCCGGTCGACAGCCTGGTGGAGATGGACGGCGAGGTCTGGCAGTTCGTCGACACCGCCGGCCTCCGCAAGCGGGTCAACCAGGCGTCGGGCACGGAGTACTACGCGTCGTTGCGTACCGCCGGAGCTGTCGAAGCCGCCGAGGTCGGCGTGGTCCTGCTGGACGCGTCCGAGGTCATCAGCGAGCAGGACCAGCGGGTGCTGACGCAGGTGGTCGAGGCCGGGCGGGCCCTGGTGATCGCCTTCAACAAGTGGGACCTGGTCGACGCCGACCGCCGGATCTTCCTGGACAAGGAGATCGACCGCGAGCTGAAGCGCATCCCGTGGGCGATCAAGGTGAACATCTCGGCGAAGACGGGTCGCGCGGTCGACAAGCTGGCCCCGGCGCTGCGCAAGGCCCTCGACAGCTGGGAGAAGCGCATCCCGACCGGGGCGCTGAACCAATGGCTGACGGCGCTGACGCAGGCCACCCCGCACCCGGTGCGAGGTGGGCGGGCGCCGCGGATCATGTTCGCGACGCAGGCCGGGGTGGCGCCGCCACGGTTCGTGCTCTTCACGACGGGGCCGCTGGATGCCGGATATCAGCGGTTCATCGAGCGGAAGCTCCGTGAGGAGTTCGGGTTCGAGGGGTCGCCGATCGAGGTTTCGGTGAAGCCGCGGAAGAAGCTCGGGCCTGGTGGGCGGGGTAAGGCGCACGGGTAGGTTTTGGCCCCGTCCCGGCAGGCCGGTGGTAAGTCGGTTGGGGGGCTGGGGTAGGGTTGTGGTGTTGCCGCGCACTGGGGTTCCGGGGCGTGGCATCGGGCTGTAGCGCAGCTTGGTAGCGCACTTGACTGGGGGTCAAGGGGTCGCAGGTTCAAATCCTGTCAGCCCGACTTTTTAGAACGTCTTCGCAGGTCGAAAGCCTGCGGAGGCGTTCTTCTTATTTACGCTGATTGATTCCAGGGGTGCGTGGAGCCCTTTACTCGGCATCCGGGCGAGCGGATTGAAGTGCATTCCGGAAGATGTTTCCGCAGCTCAAGGCCGATCTTATGGGCCGAGAGGTCGTTTTCGCGGACTCCTTTACTTGGCTGCCTTCGCCGTTGATGATCGAATTGGTCTTCGAGGCTCCGCTGGGTATCACTGCAGGTCAGCGCCGTGTAGGCCGTTCGGGTGGTGCCCCTTGTGGCCGTTGACCCGGCGGCACCACCCTTTACCTATGAGCCGGGGTCGCGGGCCGGTTTTCTGGCTGCGGGACGTAAGCACGCCGCTGTGCGACCCCTTGACTCGGGCCGCTGTGGTGCCGGGCAGCGACTCCTTGACCGGGGAGCTGGCAATGAAGATTGAGAATCTGCTGGCTGGTGTTCAGAGTCAGGCCCGGGCGGTGTTGCTAAGAGACTGGGACCGGTCGTTGCGCGCCGGGAATCATCCGGAGACCACTCGGTACAACTATGTGCTCGCTGCTTCGCAGCTGGCCGCGTATCTGGGCGAGCGGATGCCGGTGGTAGGCGGCGCTTGCGATCCGAGCCTGGTGGACAGCCGGCAGGTGACAGCGTTTCAAGCGGCGGTGATCGAGGAGTGCTCGGCGGGGACCGGGTTGAACAAGTACAAGGCGTTGCAGCAGTTTTCCGCTGGCTTGTCAGCGAGGGCGAAGTTGGCGGTCGCCGATGGATGGCGTGCCGCAGCCGACAGCGGTGCAGAAGCTTGTTGAGGTCCTCAGCGATGAGGAAACGCGACGCATTCTCGAGGTCTGTGAGGGGCGCGGCTTCGTGCAGCAGCGCGACCAGGCACTGGTCAGGATGTTCTACAACACCGGGGGCAGTCTGGCTGAGATCGGCGATCTCTTGGTGCCTGACGTCGATCTGGACACTGACTCGGTCGTCCTGACGGGTAAGGGTGGCAAACAGCGCCGGGTGCGGTTCGGGGCCAAGACTGCGGGTGCTCTGCGCCGGTATGTGCGCGCCCGCAGCCGACGCCCGGGCTTGATGGCATCGACCAGTTGTGATTCGCCGCGAAAGGTGCCCGGCCGTTGAAGCTGAACGGCATCAAGATTCGGCTGCGGGAGCTGGGGGACAGGGCTGGGGTTGAGCATGTCCATGCGCAGCGGTGGCGGCACAGCTTCGCCCACGAATGGAAGCTGGCCGGCGGCGATACCGGTGACCTGATGCTGCTGATGAGGTGGTCCTCGGAAGAGATGCCACGCCGTTATGGTGCCAGCGCGGCCGCGGAACGAGCCCGGCAAGTCCAAGCGCGCCTCGGCATCGGCGAACGCGTCTAAGAGGTCCGGCCGCCGGCGAGTCTACGCGGCCAGCGCTGAACGTTTCTTACTGCCTCTCGATGCTGGGCGGCCTGGCGGGTTTCCATGCCTATCCGCGCCAGCAGCGCGTCCAGAAGCCCCGGGACGGGCACACGTTCACGCTCGATCTCGAACCGGGTGACAAGCTCACCGATCTATCCGTACGGGCGGCCGGCAAGCGCGCCCATCTCCTCTCAGAGTTTGTTCCGCCATGCCGGCGCTGGGCGCACACGGCCGATGGGCCTGGCCAGGATGGGCTGGCTCCGGCCGGCGCCCCGGCCGCGACGATTACCACTACAGTCGCATTCGTGAGCGCAGATCAGGGTCTTGTTCGGGTGTCCGATTCGTTCGGCGTACGCCGTACCCGAGCCGGATCGATCCTCGAGGATGACGGGACAAACTATCAGGTCAAGTGGGATGACACCGGTGAGGAAGAGCTTGTCCCACGGGGCGCCGGCGTTCACGTCGCGACGAGGGGTTCGCTGCGTTTCCTGGCTCTGTCCGACTCCCGGCTGTTCCACGCCGTCTTCGCCCAAGAGCCCCTCGCGGTGGTTCTTCACCTGTTGGCCGAGTCGTCGGTCCCGCTGAAGGTGCGAGAGATCCGGGAGCGTCTGGCCGAGCTCGGTCTCCGGAACGAGACCTGGGCCCGGTACGGGCCCCGCGCGCTGGCGGTTCTGCCAAAGTGGCCAAATGTCGTCCGACGGCAGAAGGGCGACACTCTGGCCTACGCCTGGGTGGGGGACGAACTTCCCGAACTCCCGTCAGAGGCCGAGCCTGACCCGGAGCCGGCACCTACGCCCGCGCCTGTGTCGAAGCCCGCTCCTTCTCCCGCCAGGGCGATCGCGGCCACGACACCGGCCGAACCGGCGGTGCCGTCCGCCGAGCGCCTTCGGCGCCAGATGAGCGCCGCGCGGAGCCTCGGGGAGATCGCTCGCCTGCTTACGCTCCCGAGAGAGTTCGTAGCTGAGTTGTCACCGGAGGTGGTCGCCTCCGCGCTCCGCCGGGTCGCCGCTGAGGATCGGCTGGTCGCGGGCTGGCTCGACGCCCTGACCGCCTCCGGGCCGATTGGTGCGCTGACCGAGGAACTCGCGACGGCCCGGGCGGCGAACGCCGCTCTTCAGGGCCGGGTCGATGAGCTGGAGGAGTGGTGGATGGCCCTTGAGCAGAGCACCGATCCGGGCGCCGCAATCCCTCAGCCGGGTAGCTGAGGAGCTTCTGACTTCGAGGCAGGCTTCACCAGCCTTCCGGATGAAGTCGCCCTGCGCAGCCTCCCGCCGAAGCTGAGCACCGTCGTCTACCGTGCCCCGAGCGACGAATGGGAACCCGAGAACGTCGTCGACTTCTTCGGCGACGAGGGCCTCTACACCCAGCCTCTCGGGCTCAACCTCGAAGCCGGCATTGCCTGGTTCGTCATCGAAAACCGAGACGAAGTCGGCCGGGGCGGCCTCAAAACCATCGAAGACGTCACCTATGAGCTCTACGTCCTCTACTTCGACCACGACCGACGCCTGCTCTACATCAACAACTCTGCCAACGACGGCGTCTTCGAAGACCTCGCCGAAGCCCTCCTCGGCCCCGGCGCAACCCGATTCACCGGCTCAACCGTCTACCGCGTCATGGCCGACATCGACCGCCTGATCCCCACCAACGTCGGGGTCCTCGACGCCCACGACCAATTCCGCCGCTTCTCCATGCGCGTCGGTTCCGACGTCACCGCCAGCTTCACCCAAGCTGAAATCGGCACCAAGTCACAGACCAACATCTCCGGCGGCGGCTACCGCGAAGGCGAGCGCGTCAGCATCAGCGCATCACTCAAAGGCCGTATCTGGTCCCACGCTACCGCTCGAGACCTCAAGTACTGGCGCGACTGGTGCGACACCGTCGGCGAAAAGCTGCTCGACGACACGATCAGCATCGACAGGGACCGCCGTCGGATATCGCTCGGCACGGTTGGTCGGAAGCTTTTCCCGACCCTCGTTCCATGCGTCCGTCAACGGGGGTGAGGAGGTCACCGACGAGAGCGACCAGATCTCTGCCGTAATTGGAGACGGCGCTGGGTAGGCCCGTCACTCGCTCACGGCGCGAAGCATCGATGAGCGCCCGAGGTCGTACCGACCAACCTGAGTTCGCATACTCACGCCGGCCATGGTGGTCGTGCGGAAGGTTAGTTGACATGACGAACACAGTTGCGGGCTCGGCCCGGACGAGCGCGCCGGATTGGTGGTCGGTAGGGACCGTGCTCGTCGCGAACGGCGTTCTGGTGACGTTGATCCTTTCTGGTCAGTTGCGTCAGGCCACTGGCGCAGGCGGCGGGTTCGTGCCGATCGACTTTCTGCTCGGTCCAGTCGGGCTGGGCGCTCTCACGGTTGGACTGGCCGTGGCATTGCCGATCGTGTGGCGTCAGCGCGCTACAGCCCGGCCGCCCGCCACCGGGATCGGTCGAGGGATCGGGGCCACCGCGCTCGGTTGGGCACTCGCGTTCGGGCTCGACGTCGCCGCGGCGATGGTCTTCATCGTGCTCGCCTGAATGTCAGTCTGACCCGCTCTGCGGAAGCCGAAGCTGAGCGAGGGCTGAGCAGGCACTCCTCGGGTCGCCCAGCTCGCCGTTGTCGTCAGCGACGCACCGTCTGCCTGGGTATACACCTGAGCTGAACCCGGTTGAATTGCACAACGGCGACATTGAACGCCATGTGGCGCAGAGGAATCCGAGCAACGTGGCCGAGCTGACCGCCGCCGCGACTGCGGTCCGCCGCTCGGCGGGCCGCGTCCGAACCAGCGCACGGGCCTGAACACTTGACCATCCCATGAACGGCGCGCATCGCGCTTGACGTGCGCAAACACCGTCCACAATGGCGTGGGGTCAAGTGGCCGCAGGTTCAAATCCTGTCAGCCCGACCAAAGGTTTTCGCAGGTCGGAAGGCTGTTCTAGATCTTGGATCAGCCTTCTTCGCGTTCCTGGGACCACAAGAGTCAAATGGCGCCGGTCGTAGCGCACCTTGACCGCTGGTCCACAAACCTCCAGCAAGCAAGTGGTTACTGCCGACTTGGTCATTCTGTGTATCAAGGCGCCGCTGACGCGGCGCGACCGTGCTCGCTGGCGGCCTCCGGCCGGCATCGGCCGGCGCGACGGGCCGCACCATGGCATTCCATCCTCGCTCCTAGAGCTGGACTTCGGCCGGCGGCAGTCCTGCGGACCCCGGAAGGCACGAGCGACAGCTCGGTCGGCCTTCCCCTCTCGCCTCAATGGTCCAGCACCGGTACCACGCGTCAAGGGCGCTCCGCGTCACTTCGCGATGGCCTGCGGCCACCCCTGGCATCGGTGCTGGTGGAGGGCCCTTGAGAGGGGCCGGCAGAAGAAGCGTTGGCACTGCAACTACCAATCCGGCCGTTCCTGGTAGTGATGAACAGGCCGTCCCGGGGGTCGTGCAGATCGCCACCCTGTTGCAGGGGTTCGGCGCTGCGGCGTAGCTGGGCCGCGCGGACGTGGGCGCGACGATGCTGGCGGCTGCACGCCCCGGGAGTCTCGTTAAAGAAACTTTAAGGAACGCTTGCTCAGCGTCATGAACTGCTGCCACATCATTGCTCGTATATCTCGGCACAAGCAGTACCGAGACGAAGAGGAGCCGTGCATGTATCGACGCGGAATCAGCAGCCGGACGCGCAAGCTGGTGATTGGAGGTGCCGCCGCAGCGCTGCTCGGCTCGGCGCTCGCGGTCGGCACGGGGATGGGCCAGGCGGCCGAACAGGGCAACGCCGGAGCCAGCTCCGGCAACATCAACGCTTTGGTGCCGGCGCTGGGTTTCAGCCCGGGCGATCCGAACGCGACGGCCGACCGCGTGGGCCCTATCGGGGTAAAAGTTCCCGGTCGCTGCCCACCCACTCAAGCCCAGGTGAACGCGCAGGTAGCGCTCAAGAATGCGAACCTTCCGAGTGGAACGGACCTTGAAAGCCGCATCCAACGTTTCGAAAAAACCTTGTCGGCGATTCAAGACTTGAAATGCCCTGCATCTTCCACGACTTTGCTGGGACGCTTGAATTCCTTGACCGCGCTGCGCGGAAACGCGAACCGCGATAACACCCTGCGTGGTTTGGGTCTGAACGAAACGCCGGCGGATAAAGCCGCCGCCACAGGATCCGGTGACGCGGCCGCGAGTGGAGCGACGGGGAACGCCGGAGCCGGCTCCGGTGACATCAACGCTTTGGTGCCGGCGCTGGGTTTCAGCCCGGGCGATCCGAACGCGACGGCCGACCGCGTCGGCCCTACCGGGGTAAAAGTTCCCGGTCGCTGCCCACCCACTC
>NZ_JBEZGQ010000367.1:0-7461 GCF_040650095.1 Actinoplanes sp. NPDC048791
GCAGCCAGTAGAGCAGGTCGAGGGACGGGTCCCGCAGCGCCAGGGCGATCGGGGTGCGCAGGTCGGCCGGGTCACCGCGCAACGCGACGACCAGGTCGCCGACCGCGCTGCGGGCCAGCCGGGCCTGGAGCAGGCCGGCCAGGAAGGCGATCGGGGCCACGCCCAGCAGGGCCAGGCTGATCCGCTGCACCACCGGGAACGCCGGCCCGCCGAGGACCCCGACCACCAGCAGCACGGCGATCATCACCAGGCCGACGGCGAACGAGTCGACCAGCAGCGACAACGAGCGGCGCAACGGCCGGCCCCGGGTCCGGCGCCGGACCACCAGCAGCACGACACCGGCCAGCGCCACGGCGCTGACGACGGCCAGCTCGACGTTGTAGACGGCCACGGCCAGCCCCGGCCGGTCCAGCACGGTCATCCGGTGCGGCTGCAACCCGCCGAGCAGCATCGCGGCGAGCTGGCCGCCGAGAGCCGCGACCCAGCCGGTGACGACGATCAGCCGCTCCGGGCGGGCCCGCAGCCGGCCGCTGGGATAGGTCAGGAACACGTGCACGAACATGACCAGTGGCAGCACGTCCACCGCCTGGCCGACGGTGTGCGCGATGCCGTCGCCGCCGATCCAGCTCAGCGCGCCGGCCAGAGCCCCGGCTCCGGCGAGGACCATCAGCGGGCCCAGGCGGCTCGTGGGCCGCAGGCGCCAGGCGATCAGGCCGCTGATCCCGTAGGCCAGGATCAGCCAGCTGATGATCGCGATGTGCGCCGGGTGGACGCCGACGGACACACCCAGCCCGACGATTCCGGCCAGGGCCACCAGCAGAGTGGCGCCGATCGTCAGCAGCAGTGCGGAGGAGGGACGGCTCGGCATCACGGTTCCTGTCCCGGACGGTCGTTCCTGGACGGCGGACGGCTCGCGCTCAGGCTACGCCGTCCACCGCCCGGAATCGGGTGCTCATCGCGCCGGCTGGTCCACCCGGCCGGGTACGCGCCAGGCGGCCCGGTCCAGCACGATCAGCAGGCCGGCCACGACGGTCCACGCGGCGAACTCGATCAGCTGCTGGCGGGCCAGGTCCGTACCGGTGTAGCCGAGGTCGCCCATGGTCACGAAGCCCTGGGCGTTGTGGAACAGCAGCACGAGCAGCACGCTGCCGCCGGTCCGGTTGAACAGCCAGACGTAGACGATCGTGATGACGAAGGTGGTCACGATGCCGATCCAGCCGGTGTCACCGATGAGCGGCAGATGCCAGAGCGCCACCAGCACGCCGAGGATGACGGCCGACATGAGCGGTGAACGGCGTTCCTGCAAACGCGGCACCGCGAAGCCCCGCCAGGCCGGTTCCTCGGCCAGCGGCCCGTCCATCGGATTGACCAGCCGGACCAGGAACATCAACGCGAAGCTGCTCCAGGCCAGGTTGCTCCACTGTGGCGCGGGCCCGCTGTTGACCAGCACCGCCGCGAAACGGACGACCAGCGGCAGTCCGAGCGCGAACGCGTAGAAGTACCACGGCACGCGCCAGCGGATCATCCGCCGGCCCAGGTCCCGGAACCCCGGCCGGCCCTCGGCGACCGCGATGACGATCAGGGCGGCCAGCAGCGCGCCGATGGCGTTGAACGCCTGCCGCGGCCAGATGTCGAACTGGTACAGCGGCCACGACCACCAGGCCAGCACGAACGCCAGCACGAAGAAGGTGGTGAGCCGGTGGCCGCGGACCCACGCCGCGACCCCCGGCCGTTGCTCGGTGGTGACCGGCCGGAGCTCCGGCCCGTCCTGGATGACTCGGGATCTCATGGCGTTGACGCTGCCAGCGGAGGCGGCCGCCGGTAAGCCGGGCGGCTGGCGGACCGGGGGCCGGTTTTCTGGTGTCTTCGCGTTGTGCGGGCCCGAGGGCCGGAGGTCGCGGACACGGTCGGGTTACGACGTTCGGCTCCGGTGCGGATCCGGCCGGGTGGAAACGATCCGGCGCTCCCGATCGGGGCGACGGAACCGTGCGATCGTGGGTGGCCTTGCTCCGGCTTCCGGATTGTCCGGGACACGACAGCGTTTCCTTCGACCTGTCGGGTCCTGCCGGCCGTGACATGGGAGGAATCGTTCAGGCCGCAGTTTGGAGTCGAGTCAGTGGATCAGGCAAGTGTCACGGGTGCGTCGTTCGAGGTCGTGGAGATGGCGCGGACCGGTGTCGCCCGGATCGCGTCCGAGGAGCTGCCGCTGTTCGACAGCGTGGCCCAGGCGTGGCTGGCCGGGAAGATCGGTCGCCGGGCCGACCGCCGACGGCCACCCGGCGGTACTGCCCGCATCGGGATTCCGTCCGAGCTCGACATCCAGTTGGTGTTCGACGTCATCGCCGGCACGCTCGCCACTGTCCTGGGCGAGGCAGGCTATGCAGGTTTGCGGGGCCGGCGGTGGCCTCGGCGCCGATCGAGACCGCAGCCGCGGGTCATGATCGATCCCGGACAACAGGCGGAGTTGCACGCGACCTGTGTGGCTCACGCGCAGGAACTCGGGCTCAGCAAGAGGAAGGCCGTGCTGCTCGCTGACTCGGTCTTCGGCCCGCGGCCCGGGGATGTCTCGTGACTGGTGGCGCTCGGGCGCCACGCGATGCCGGCCAGGCATGGTGGCTCTATCTCGTCGCGGCCCTCGTCCTGACCTCCGCCGGCATGGCGGCAGGCTGGGCCGCCGGCGCCGGCTATCACCTTGTCGACGACTCCGTCACCGTGGTGTGCGAGCTGAACCTGGGCCTGGACGGGATCACCGACGGCATCGTGCCGGCCGACCGGCCGAAGGCACTCGCCGAGTTCGACGAGTGCGTCGCACCGTTCCGCCGAGCCACGGTGGTCGCTGTCCTGATCGGTGTGACCGTCACCTGGCTGCTGACCTTCCTGTTGATGATCGGGCAGCATCTGTGGGTCCGGTGGCGCCTGCGTCGCGCGGGCCGGGAGACCGGGGACAGTTTCGCGGCAGCGGCAGTACGGTTCGCCGAGCTCTGTGGCGCGCACGAGCTGTCCGGGCGCCGAAGGCCTCAGCTCCGGGTCGCCGGCGCCGTGTCGGGTCTTTCCGAGGCGTTCACGCTCAGCCTGCCCCTCACCAGACCGTTGGTCGTCGTGCCGGCCGCGCTCGCGTTGCCCGGGAAGGCCGACTTCGAACCGATCGTGCACCATGAACTCGCCCACGTCCGGGCCCGTGACCTCACGCTGGCGTCGTGGGTGTCGTGGTCCTCCTGGGCCGGGTCGGCGGTCCTGATCGCCGCGGTGTTCCCCCTGCTGTTCCGGGGCGCGTCGAGTGTCACCTTCTGGTACGGAACCGCGACCCTGGCCGTGCTGGGATGCACGCTCGCGGTGATCCGTGCCCGCGTTCTCCGGCTCCGTGAGCACGTCGCGGACCGCGTCGCCACGGTACGCATGAACGACCCTGCACCGATGGCGAACCTCCTCGGCCGACACACCGAGGCGGCCTCCCGCGGAGCGTTGACGACGGCGATCGGGCAGGTCTTTCGCGTTCACCCGGACCGATCCCTGCGTCGGCAGGTGGCCGACGGCGCGCCGATTCCCGACGGCGGAACGTTTCTGCTGGTAGCAGCCGTCACCTTCGTGAGTGTGACTCTGATCTCGCCGCTTTACGTCCTGGTGAGCAACCTGTGGGGGTGGACCGGTTACACGGTCCCGCCACTGTGTGGTGCGGTCGGTGCGCTCCTGGGGATCCTGCTGACGGCATTGTGGCAAGGGCAGACCGCCACCGGCCGCAATCGCCTCGCTTTCGTCGCGGCCACTGTCGTAGGACTGACCTCCGGGACGCTGGCCAACGTTCCCGGCCTTTCCATCAACATTGTTCGAAGCGCGTCGCAGGCGCGGTGGTGGCTCGTGATAATTCTGCTCGCGTTCGCCGGCGCGGTCTGGTTGCTCACGGTCCTCGCTCCGAGGGAGCCCGCAAGTCGCGGCCGGCGAACTCTCTTCGCTGTCATCGGTGCCTCGCTCATTGGATATGTTCTGGCGCGCGGCATCGAGGCGGCGATCCTGGCCTCCGCGCCGAGTGCCGTAGTGGAGGCGCAGCGCACTGCCCTTCGGCAGGGCGGCATGACCGACACCGTCCATCCGAGCCTGCTGGTGCTCGCTCTCATCGGCGCCCTGGCGGTGTCCACCGGACGGCCGCCGCGATCGCTCGTCCGGGATTCCGCAGTGTCGCTCGCGGCCGGGACAGCGGTCGCTGTACCGGTCCTCTACCTGCAGTACCGGCACCAGGTCGACGCCGATCTGGCGGAATCACTGCTCGGGCAGCGGTGGTGGGCGTGCGCGGCAGCCGGCTGGCTGGTGATCGCCGTCATCGGTGTCCTGCGCGGACGGTCCGGGGATCGGCCCGGGCCGGCCTGGGCGGTGTCAGCAGGGTGGGCCACAGCCCTGACACTGGGTGTGGTGCTGTTCGTGGCCGATGTCGTCATCACGGAGCTACCGGCCCGCGCCTGGCTCGGGAACCTCGCCGACTATCTGGTGAATCCCACCCGCCTGCTCCTTGTCCTCACCCTCGTTCTCACCCCGGTACTGGTCGCAGCCAGAAGACTGATCCGATACATCCTGGACGGCAGAACAGGCGTGCATCGGGCCCCCGGCACCATCGGGTTCGGCGCGCGCGCAACAGCGGTGCTCGCCGCCACGGTAGCTGCGGTCATCCTCACCAGTTCGGCGAGAGCCGTCACCGGTCGGCCGGGCGACAACGACCGCGTCGAGATTGGTCTCGACACGTGGCAACCCCCACCGTCCGCACCGCCTCGGGAAACGAGCGGTCCGCTCGAGCCGGAGCGAGATCTTTCCCGGGCGGCGGCACACCGGGCTCTGAAGGTCGCCGGGGCAGCATTACCCGGCTGGTCCGCCGTCAAGCTCGAGCCGGGGAACAACGTGAGAGTTTCCCCGGCGGCGTGTGAGCGGGCGTCGGTGAACTTCGACGCGAAATGGAAGGCGGTGCGGACATCCGCGGAACAAATCGCCTTCAGGACCACGGACAAGGCGATCGCGCCGTTCACCGCGGACCTGACGCTCACGCTGGTGGAGTATCCGCATGCGGCGGCCTTGGCCGAGAACTGGGCGGATGTCGCTGCGCTGGCCAACCGCTGTCCGGAACTGACCTTCCCCGATTCCCGGGACTCGGGCGGCGTCGCCCATCGCAGCATGCGGACCGTGTCGGTCACGTACGGCGCCGCAATCGTCAGAGAGATCCGGACAGTTTTCCGCGGGACCGACCGATCCGTGGTGGAGGTATGGCATGAGAGGTGCATCGCAGCAGGCCGTAACGAGGCCTGCGGCGCGTGGGCCGCAGTAGCCATCGACTCCCTTCCCCGGCAGCGGATCGCCGGCCTCGACCGACTGCTCAGCGACGCGCTGTCTGCGACTGTCGCCGATCTCAGGAAGAGATAGTCAGCCGAGGCGGCAATCCTCCGCCGGCCGGGTCAGCGGCGGGCCTCGTACACGTTGTTGAACGGGGTTTCGCTGGCCCGGCGGAAGCGGGTGAAGCCCGCATCGGTCACCAGCTGCCGCACCGCCGCCTCGCCCGCCTGCGCCCCCAGTGCATACCCGCCGGGCTGCGACATCGCGTTCGGTACGCACAGGAACGTGGAGAACCCGTAGTAGACCCGCCCGACCGGGTTCATGTTGTCCGCGACCGTGTCACCGGCGGCCGGTTCGACGATCATCCAGGTGCCCTCCGGGGCCAGCGCGTCGCGGATGTGCCGGGCCGCGCCCAGCGGGTCGCCCATGTCGTGCAGGCAGTCGAACGTCGTGACCAGGTCGTAGTGGTCCCCGCTGAACTGCTGGGCGCCGGCCGCCTCGAAGCTGACCCGGTCCGCGACGCCGGCGTCCGCCGCGCGCTTGTGGGCCAGGTCGATCGAGCCCTGGTGGTAGTCGGAGGCGTGCACGGTCGAGCGCGGGTACGCCGTGGCCATCAGCACCGACGACGCGCCCAGCCCGCAGCCCACGTCGGCGATCCGGGCGCCGGAGCGCAGTTTGGCCTCGACGCCGTCCAGCGCCGGGATCCAGCTCGGTACCAGGTTGGCGATGTAGCCGGGGCGGAAGAACTGCTCGCAGCCGACGAACACGTCCGCGTCCTGCTCGTTCCAGCCCAGCCCGGCGCCGCTGCGGAAGGCCTCGGTGATCCGTGGTTCGGCGCGCAGGGCACCGAGGGCGAGCAGGAACGCGCCGGGTGCGTACAGCGGGCCGTCGGGGTTGGCCAGCGCGAACGCCTGTTCCTCGCTCAGGACGTACCGGTCGTCGCCGTCGCGGTCGACGTAGCCGCCTGCCGCCTGGCCGCGCAGCCATTCGGTGACGTACCGCGGGTCGGTCTCGGTACGCTCGGCCAGCTCCCCGGGCGTGAGCGGACCGTGGGTCAGCGCCTTGTAGAGGCCGAGGCGGTGCCCGATCACGACGTTGCCCGCCGCGACGGTGGCACCCAGGTCGCCGACGAAACGGCCGATGAACTCGTTCAGCTTGTTCTCGTTGATAGCCATGCCGCCACGGTGCTGCCGGGCGTTGCGCCGCCGTTGCAACCGGGCTGCAATGGCGGGGGAGAGGGTGGCGCGATGAGGGCACGGGAACCCGACGCCGAGGGCTGGGTCGACCACGACGGCGTCAAGGTGGGCTACGCGGTGTACGGCAGCGGCGACCGGACGGTCCTGCTCGCGCCGAGCTGGCTGGTCGTCGACTCGCGGATCTGGAAGTTGCAGGTGGCGTACCTGTCCCGGTACTTCCGGGTGATCACGGTCGATCCGCGGGGCAACGGGCGCTCCGACCGCCCGGCCGATCCGGCTGCGTACACCGACCGGGCGTACGCGAGGGATCTCGTCGCGGTGCTGGATGCCGCCGGGGTGGACCGCGCGACGGTCGTCGGGCTCAGCCGGGGTGCGTGGCGGGCGGCGCTGGCCGTGTCCGAGCATCCGGAGCGGTTCACCGGCCTGGTCGCGATCGCGCCGCGGGTGGCCGGTCTGGCCCCACCGCTGCCGGAACGCGCGGTGTTCGACTTCGAGGCCGACCGCGAGCACTACGAGGGCTGGCAGAAGTACAACCGGCACTCGTGGCGCCGCGACTACCGGGGCTTCGTCGAGTGGTTCTTCGCCACGCTGCTGCCCGAACCGCACTCCACCAAGCAGCTCGAGGACTGCGTCTCCTGGGCGCTGGAGACCGGGCCGGAGGCGCTGATCGCCGGCGAGGACGCGCCCGAGTCGGTGCCCGGCCTGCCCGCGGTCGAGGCGCTGCTGCGCGGCCTGCGCTGCCCGGTGCTGGTCATCCACGGCGAGGACGACCGGTGCGTACCCATCGGCGTGGGGGAGCGCTTCGCCGAGCTGACCGGTGGGCGGCTGATCCGGATGGCCGGGGCGGGCCACCTGCCGCCGGCGCGGCATCCGGTGCCGGTCAACCGCTGGCTGCGCGACTTCGTGACCGGCTCCGGGTCGGCGCCGCGGCGGTGGACCCGCGCCCTGGACCGCC
>NZ_JBEZGQ010000368.1:0-7461 GCF_040650095.1 Actinoplanes sp. NPDC048791
CCGGGCGCCGCGGGCCAGCGCGTGCTGGAGCCGGTCGGCGAAGAGCACCCGGTTGGCCAGCCCGGTCAGCGAGTCGTGGAACGCCTGGTGGGTGAGCTCGCGTTCGAGCTGGCGGCGCTCGGTGACGTCGCGCAGGGTGACGACCAGGCCGGCGACGGTCTGATCCGCGCGCAGGTCCCGGCAGTGCATCTCGAGCATCACTTCGGTACGGCGCCGCCCGACAGCCCGGAAGTCCAGCCCCTCCTGCGTCCCCTCGCCGCCACGGACGGCGGCGAGCACGTCGGCCAGTCGCAGCCGGTCGCCGGGGTGGATCAGGTCGGGCAGGGACACGCCCACCGGGTCGGCGCCCAGCACGTGTCCGGCGGACGGGCTCGCGTACCGGACCCGGTCCTCCTCGTCGATGATCAGGATGACGTCGGAGGTGTTCTGCACCAGCGTGCGGAAGTAGGCCTCGCTGTTTCGGCGGGTCACCTCGTGGCTCAGCGCGATCCGCTCCAGCGCCAGCGCGACCTGGGTGGCCAGCACCTCCAGCGCCCGCTGCAGGCCGAGCAGGGCCCAGGTGGGACCGCCGACGTGCAGCACCCCGACGAGCGGGTCGCCGGTCGGGCGGTCCTGCAGCACCAGCGGGCAGCGCAGCACCATGTTGAACTGGGTGAGCCGGACCGCCACCGCCCAGTCGACGTCGCGGGTGGCGACCAGGCGGGCGGCCGTACCGGTGCTGCGGTCGTGGTCGGACTGGGCCGCGGCCTCGGGTGAGACGGGCTCCTCCGGCTCGGTGATGGCCATGGCCAGCACCACCCGGTGCGGCACGTCGGCCGGCAGCAGCTGGGCCACGGCCGTCCGGACCGCTTCGCCGACCTCGTCGGCGTCGGCCGCGGAGACCAGCGCCGCCGAGGCCTCGCGGAGCCCCCGCTCGCGGGCCAGGGCCAGCCGGTGGCTGGCCATGATGCCCGCCATCCGGGCCAGGACCAGCAGGAACGTGCACGCGCTGAGGACGGCGACCACGTCCAGGTCGGGCACCTCGCCGTCGACGCCCACCTGGAAGACCAGCACGGCCGGGGCGACCAGCGAGGCGAGGGCGAGCAGGGCGAGGCGGACCCGGCCGAGCTCGGCCAGCGGGGTGGCGACCGGCCGGGTCAGCGCGGCCATCGAGGGGCTCAGCGCGGCCAGGCCGACGGCGGCGTACAGCGGGACCCGGCCGAAGACGGCCAGGAAGGCGATGTCGTCACGCAGGGTGACGAGATTGCCGCCGACATCGGCGAGCAGCAGGGCCAGGACACCGACGGCGAGCCAGCCTCCGGCCGGCAGCCTCCGGCCGGAGGCGGTCAGCAGCCGGGTCAGCAGGGCCAGGCAGAGCAGGTCGCCGACCGGGAACGCGACCGCGATCCACTGACCGACCGTCGACAGCTCGGTGTCACGCAGGTGCGGGCCGATCACGAAGGCCCAGGCCAGCAGGGCCACGCCGGAGGTCAGGGTGAGGGCGTCGAGCAGACCGCCCCGATCGCGGCGGCCACCTGTGCGGAGCCGGACGAACCAGTAGAGCACCAGGGCCAGCGTCGGGTAGGCGGCGAGCAGCATGCCCGTACCGATGGAATGCAGGCTGGGGACGGCCCGGAGGGCGTCCGGGCCGGCGCTGTAGGCGGCCGTGCCGAGCACCGAGAGCACGACGGAGACGGCCAGCAGGTGCCACGGCCCGCGCCGGACCGGGTCGTGCCGGCGCAGGCCGAAGACCACGGCCAGCACGGCGGAGACCCCGGCGACCAGGTGTACGGGCAGCTGCCAGGCCGGCTCCAGCGCGAAGACGGCGCCGAGCGCCACCATCCAGGTGCCGAAGAGGGCAGCCGTCACTCTGGTCGGCATGCTGCTCCCCTCCGCGTCGTCAAAGCCGGACGCTGCCCTGATCGGTCCCGCACCGGAGCAACTGAGCAGAATCAGTACGTGTCCACCGACTTCGTCCGCGCGAACACGCGGCTCGCGCCCGTGC
Organism: Actinoplanes sp. NPDC048791; assembly: GCF_040650095.1. Lineage (NCBI taxonomy): Bacteria > Bacillati > Actinomycetota > Actinomycetes > Micromonosporales > Micromonosporaceae > Actinoplanes > Actinoplanes sp. NPDC048791. The sequence continues at coordinate 1,985 of NZ_JBEZGQ010000368.1, forward strand.
CCTTCCTCCCCGAACTCGTGCTGTACCAGGCCGAGGAGCCGATCGAGCTCTGGGAGCGCACCGAGGCGGCCGGCGCCGAGCAGCCGCCGCCGTTCTGGGCGTTCGCCTGGGCCGGGGGCCAGGCCCTGGCGCGGCACGTGCTCGACGCACCCGACCTGGTCAGCGGGCGGGCGGTGCTGGACCTGGCGACCGGCTCGGGCCTGGTCGCGGTGGCGGCGGCCCGCGCCGGGGCCCGCACCGTGACGGCCAATGACATCGATCCGCTCTCGCTGGCCGCCGCCGAGGCCAACGCCGAGGCCAACGGTGTGCCGATCCGGCTGGTGGAGGGTGATCTGCTGGCAAGCGGGTATCCGGACGCCGACGTGATCCTGGCCGGGGACGTGTTCTACAGCCGGGAGATGGCCGGGCGGGTGCTGCCGTTCCTGCGGCGCGCGGCCGGGCGCGGTGCGTTGGTGCTGGTCGGGGATCCGGGGCGGGCGTACCTGCCGGTCGACGGGATGATCCGGCGGGCGACGTACGAGGTGCCGGTGCTGGAGGCGCTGGAGTCGGTGCCGGTACGGCGGACCAGCGTATGGCAGGTGGATTTTACGAGCCGGTAATCGCGGATTGTTCAACAACTCTTGTGGGATCGTTGAACAATCCCTACCGTCAGGGGTGCCTCCATCGAACTACCCCGATCCGAGGAGTGCCCATGACCACGCAGACGCCCACTCCCGCCCGTACCCGCCGGACCGCCCTGATCGGTGCCATCTTCCTGATGGCGACCAGCGCGATCGGGCCCGGATTCATCACCCAGACCACCACTTTCACGGCGGCCCTGGGCGCCGCGTTCGCGTTCGGCATCCTGATGTCGATCCTGGTGGACTTCGTCGTCCAGATGAACATCTGGCGGATCATCTCGGTCAGCGGCAAGCGGGCGCACGAGCTCGCCAACGCCGTCGTGCCGGGCGCCGGCCACCTGCTCGCGGCGCTGGTCATCCTCGGTGGCCTGGTCTTCAACATCGGCAACGTGGCCGGCTCGGGACTCGGCCTGAACGCCGCCCTGGGTTTGGACCCGAAGCTCGGCGGCCTGATCAGCGCGCTGATCGCGATCTCCATCTTCCTGGTCAAGCGGGCCGGGATGGCGATGGACCGGCTGCTCATCGGGCTCGGCATCCTGATGATCCTGCTGACCGTGTACGTCGCGATCGTCTCGGACCCACCGGTCGGTGAGGCGCTGCGCCAGACGGTCCTGCCCGAGGAGATCGACTTCGCGGCCATCACCACGATCATCGGCGGTACGGTCGGCGGCTACATCACCTACTCCGGCGCGCACCGGCTGCTGGACAGCGGCACCTCCGGCCCCGAGCACTCCCGCGAGGTGACCCGGGGCGCGCTGACCGGCATCGCCGTCACCGGCCTCATGCGCTTCCTGCTCTTCCTGGCGATCCTCGGCGTGGTCAGCAGCGGCGTCGTGCTCAACACCAAGGGCAACGCGACCGCGCAGGCCTTCGAGTCGGCGGCCGGCGAGTTCGGGCTGCGGGCGTTCGGCGTGATCCTCTGGGCCGCGGCCATCACCTCGGTGGTCGGCGCGGCGTTCACCTCGGTGTCGTTCTTCGACGCCTTCTCCAAGCGCCTCAGCGAGCCGCGCCCCCGGTCCTGGGCGACGGTCGCGTTCATCGCGGTCAGCACGACCATCTTCCTGCTGCTCGGCACCGCGCCGTCGGCCCTGCTGGTCTTCGCCGGCGGGTTCAACGGGCTGATCCTGCCGATCGGGTTCACCATCCTGCTGTACGCCGCCTGGCGCCGGCGTGAACTGCTGCGGGGGTACGCGTACCCGATGTGGCTGCTCGTCCTCGGCGCGGTCGTCGCGGCCCTGACCTGGTACATGGGCATCACCTCGGCCCGCTCGATCTTCGAATACCTCGCCGGCTGACCAGGAGGAAAACGATGGATCTCAACAGCGATCTGGGCGAGGGCTTCGGCACCTGGCAGCTCGGCGACGACAACGCCATGCTCGACGTGGTGAGCAGCGCCAACATCGCCTGCGGCTTCCACGCCGGCGACCCGCGGACCCTGCTGGCCACGTGCGAGCGGGCCGTCTCCAAGGGCGTCGTGATCGGCGCCCAGGTCGGCTACCGGGATCTCGCGGGCTTCGGCCGGCGCTTCATCGACTACGACAGCGCCGACCTGACCGCGGACGTGATCTATCAGCTCGGCGCGCTGGACGGGCTGGCCCGGGCGGCCGGCGACCGGGTGCTCTACGTCAAGCCGCACGGCGCGCTCTACAACTCGATCGTGCACCACGAGCAGCAGGCCGCCGCCGTGGTCGAAGCCGTCCGCCGGTACGACCCGGACCTGCCCGTGCTCGGCCTGCCCGGCTCGGTCTTCCTGCACCTGGCCGAGGAGGCCGGGCTGACCACCGTCCGCGAGGCCTTCGCCGACCGCGGGTACAACCCGGACGGAACGCTGGTCCCGCGGCGCGAGCCCGGCGCGTTGCTGCACGACCCGGCCGAGGTGGCCGAACGGATGCTGCGGCTGGTCACCGACCGGACCCTGGTCGCGGTGGACGGCTCGGTGATCAAGGTGGAGGCCGACTCGATCTGCGTACACGGTGACTCGCCGGGCGCGGTCGCGATGGCCCGGGCGGTCCACGACGCGATCTCCGACGCCGGAGTGCCGATCACCGCGTTCGCCGGGACCGGCTCGTGAAGCCGGCCGCCGACCTGCGGGCCACGTTCCGGGCCGGGCTGGTCCGCCCGACCGCCGGCCTGGCCCCCGGCGTGGCCCAGGCCAACCTGATCGCCGTGCCCCGCGACTGGGCCTGGGACATGCTGCTGTACGCCCAGCGCAACCCCAAGCCGTGCCCGGTGCTGGACGTCAGCGACCCGGGCTCACCGGCCACCGTGCTGGCCGAGGGGGCCGACCTGCGCACCGACCTGCCGCTGTACCGGATCTGGCGGGACGGCCGGCTCGTCGAGGAGGTGCCGGACGCCACCGCCGCGTGGCGCGATGACCTGGTGGCGTTCCTGATCGGGTGCAGTTTCAGCTTCGAGGCGTCACTGATCGCCGCCGGCATCGACGTGCGGCACATCTCCACGGGGCGCAACGTGCCGATGTTCCGTACCTCCCGGAACTGCCGACCGGCCGGGCGGATGCGCGGTGAGCTCGTCGTCTCGATGCGGCCCATCCCCGCGGAGCGGGTGGCCGAGGCTGTCACGATCAGCGCGCGTTTCCCGGCCGTGCACGGCGCCCCGGTGCACATCGGCGACCCGGCCGGGCTCGGCATCACCGACCTGGACCGGCCCGACTTCGGCGAGCCCGTGGAGATCCGCTCCGGCGAGATCCCGGTGTTCTGGGCCTGCGGCGTCACCCCGCAGGCAGCCGTGATGGCTTCCCAGGTGCCGTACGCGATCACCCACGCGCCCGGCCACATGTTCGTGACCGACGTCCCCGACACGGAATATGAGCGATGACGAGTTTTCTCCGTTGCGGCCGCGAGGCGCTGCTGGCCGAGGTCGACGACCTCGACGCGGCCCTGGCCCTCTACGCCGCGCTGCGGTCGGCCGCCCTGCCCGGCGTGGTCGACCTGGTGCCGGCCGCCCGCACGGTGCTGATCAAGATCGATCCGGCGGTCACCTCACCGGCAGCCGTGCGGGAGGCCACCGCGGGCCTGCGCATCGACGCCCAGCGTGAGGCCGGGACCGGCACTGTGGAGATTCCGGTGCGCTACGACGGCCCCGACCTCGCCGAGGTGGCCGAACGCACCGGGCTCAGCCCCGACGAGGTGGTCGAACTGCACACGAGTTCGCGGTGGACGGTGGCCTTCGCGGGTTTCGTCCCCGGCTTCGGCTACCTCACCGGCGGCGACCCCCGGCTCGACGTGCCCCGGCGCGACTCGCCCCGCACCCGGATCCCGGCCGGCTCGGTCGGGCTGGCGGGCCGCTTCTCGGGCGTCTACCCCAGCGACAGCCCAGGCGGCTGGCAACTGATCGGCAGCACCACGGAACGCATGTGGGACCTGGACCGGCCCGAGCCGGCCCTGCTGGTCCCCGGCGTCGAGGTGATCTTCAAGGCGGTGGACCGATGACCCTGACGATCCTGCGCACCGGCCCCCTGACGGTGATCAAGGACGAGGGCCGGCCCGGGCACGCCGGGCAGGGGGTGGCGCCCTCCGGGGCGGTGGACCGCGGCGCGTACGCCCGGGCGAACGAGCTGGTCGGCAACCCGCGCGGGGCTGCGGTGCTGGAGTGCACCCTGGGCGGCCTGCGGGTCCGCTTCGACGAACCGGCGACGGTCGCGCTGACCGGTACAGACGCGGTGCTCACTGTGGACGGTACGCGGACCGCAGTCGAGGAGGTCGTCAGCGTCCCGGCCGGCGCCGAGGTGGCGGTGACCATGCCGCGCCGGGGGTTGCGCAGTTATCTTGCCGTTCGCGGTGGTCTGGCCGTGCCGGCGGTGCTGGGTTCGCGCTCCACCGACCGGCTCGCCGGGATCGGCCCCGCCAAACCGGCCGTCGGCGACACCCTGCCCATCGGCCCGGCTCCCACGGCACCGTCATCCGTCGACGTGCCACCCCAAGCCGGAGACCCGGACGCGCCACTTGAGGTCGACCTCGGGCCGCGCGACGACTGGTTCACCGCCGCGGCGATCGAGACCCTGCTCAGCGCGGAGTTCACCGTCTCCCCCAGCAGCGACTCGGTCGGCCTCCGCCTGGACGGACCAGTGCTGGCCCGCGCCCGCACCGACGAGCTACCCAGCGAAGGCGTGGTCCGCGGCTCGGTGCAGGTGCCACCGGACGGGCACCCGATCGTCTTCCAGGCCGATCACCCGGTGACCGGCGGCTATCCGGTGATCGCCGTGCTCACCCCGGCCGCCGCCGACCGCGCCGCGCAGGCCCGTCCGGGCGCCCGGCTGCGGTTCGTGGTCGCGCCCGCGTGACGGGCCGGCTCCGGCGGCTGGTTGACTGATCCGGTGACGACGGTGGAGAAGCCCGGCTCCGCGGCCAGGGCGGTGGAGCAGCTGCGCAGTTCGATGATCAACGGCGAGCTGGCGCCGGGCACCCGGCTCTCCGAGTCCTCGCTGACCGGTCCGCTCGGCGTCTCCCGCAACACGCTACGGGAGGCGTTCTCGACGCTGGTCGAGGAGGGACTGCTGGTCCGCCGGCCGCACCGGGGCGTTTTCGTGGCCACCCTGAGCTCCGCGCAGATCGCGGACATCTACCGGGTGCGGGTCCTGCTGGAATGCTCGGCGTTGGAGCAAGCCCCGACCGATCCACCCCGCGCCGCCGGGATGCGGGCCGCGGTCGACGAGGCCCGGCGCGGGGTCGCAGCCGGTGACTGGCGCGCGGTGGGCACGGCGAACATGCACTTCCACGAGCAGATCGTCGCGCTGGCCGGCAGTCATCAGCGTGCGTTCCGGGTCGGCCCCGAGCATCCCGCAGGCGCGCAGGAAGATCGCCGGGTCCGGTTTCGTGCGGCCCACCTCGTACGACAGGG
>NZ_JBEZGQ010000369.1:0-7457 GCF_040650095.1 Actinoplanes sp. NPDC048791
GCCGAGGGTTACACGCTGCTCAACGGCGGCCAGGCCAGTGCCCGCAGCCAGGAGATCACCGACCTGGCCGTGCCGACCGCGGGCGGGGCGATCCGCTCGCAGGGGCTGTCGCGGGCGTACGAGGGCAAGGCCGGGCGGGCGTACGACGCCGGCTGCGACTGTGTCCGGGACACGACCACCGGCCGGACCTGGACCGCGGACGAGAAGGTGGGCGCGTTCGTGGCGGCCGACGGCGAGCGGCTGGCCCAGGGCTGGCGGGTCGGCGTCGGGCTGAGCAACTTCACCCGGCTCGTCACCGACTCGGCGATCGCCGGCCCGTTCGCCCGTACCCTGATCTGGAACCTGTTCTTCGCTCTGGCCTCCACCGGCGGGACCTTCGTGCTCGGCCTGGGCTGTGCTCTCGCCCTGCACTCGCCACGGGTGCGCGGCCGGGGCCTCTACCGCACGCTGCTGGTGCTGCCGTACGCGATGCCGTCGTTCGCGATGCTGCTGGTCTGGCGGGACATGTTCAACACCGACTTCGGGCTGATCAACAACCTGTTCGGGCTGGACGTGGACTGGTTCGGCGGGGCCGCGTCCGCCCGGATCGCGGTGATCCTGGTGCAGCTGTGGCTCGGCTACCCGTACATGTTCCTGGTCGCGACCGGCGCGTTGCAGGCCATCCCGCCCGAGCTGTCCGAGGCCTCCCGCATCGACGGCGCCTCGCCGTGGCAGTCGCTCAAGCGGGTCACCCTGCCGCTGCTGCTGGTGGCGCTGACGCCGCTGCTGATCTCGTCGTTCGCGTTCAACTTCAACAACTTCAACGCGATCTACCTGACCACCGACGGCGCGCCGTTCCCGGCCGACAACCCGGCCAACGGCGCCACCGACCTGCTGATCACCTACACCTACCGGCTGGCGTTCGGCGGCTCCGGCGCCCAGTACGGCTTCGCCGCGGCGGTGTCCATCTTCATCTTCGTGATCGTCGCGGTGATCTCCACGGTCAGCTTCCGCCGGACCCGCCGCCAGGAAGAGGTCTACTCATGATGAGGTGGTTCTCCCGGGTCGGGTGGCGGCACGGGGTGGCGGTGCTGGCCCTGATCTTCTCGCTGTTCCCGATCGTGTTCGTGGTGTCGGCGGCGCTCAACCCGCTGGGCACGCTGTCGTCGACCGCGGCCGTGCCGACCGGGGCGTCGCTGGGCAACTTCGGCAACCTGCTGGCCGACACGGACTTCGCCCGCTGGTTCGGCAACTCCGTGCTGATCGCGGGCGTGTCGGCGCTGGCGTCGGTGTTCCTGTCGGCGCTGGCCGCGTACGCGTTCAGCCGGATGCGTTTCCGCGGCCGCCGGATCGGCCTGCTGGCCCTGCTGCTGATCCAGATGTTCCCGCAGTTCCTGGCGATCGTGGCGATCTTCCTGATGTTCTCCACCATCACCGACCTGTGGCCGGCCATCGGCTTCAACCAGGCCTGGGGCCTGATCCTGCTCTACCTGGGCGGGGCGCTGGGAGTGAACACCTGGCTGATGAAGGGCTTCTTCGACACGGTGCCGAGGGAGCTGGACGAGTCGGCCACGATGGACGGCGCGTCGCACGCCCAGACGTTCTTCCGGATCCTGCTGCCGCTGGTCGCCCCGATCCTGGCGGTGACCGGCCTGCTGGCCTTCATCGGCACGATCAACGAGTTCCTGATCGCCAACGTCTTCCTGACCGACACGGGCGCCAAGACCCTGTCGGTCGGCATGTACGGCCTGGTGGCGGGGGAGCGCAACAACAACTTCGGAATGTTCTGCGCGGGCACCCTGCTGACGGCGGTCCCGACCGTGCTGGTCTTCCAGTTCCTGCAGCGCTACATCGTCAACGGCCTGACGGCTGGGGCGGTCAAGGGCTGACCGGGCGGGTCACCTCGTCGCGGGCGGCGTCGAGGCCCGCTGCGGCCAGCGCTCCGGCGACCCCGTCGTCGAAGCGTTCGTAGCGGGCCACCCGGCCGTCCTCGACCCGGAACAGCGAACCGATCCGGAAGCTGTCCTGCGGCTCGCCGGTCGCCGGGTCGTGCCAGGTGGCGTCCTGCTCGACCACGACCAGGCCGTCGCCGCCGCAGAACCAGCGCACCGGCTGCGACGAGAAGCCGGAGCGGGCCAGCCACTCGCTCAGCACCGCGCGGGGAGCGCTGCCGCGCCCGCGGGGTCCCACGATGTCGACCTGCTCGTGGCTCAGGGACTCCACGCGGGCGCCGTCGCCGGCGTTGACGGCGGTCAGCCACTGCTCGACGACGCCGAGCGCGCCGCGGGTCCGGGTCGCATTCGTCATGCCGACAGGATAGGCGCGCGCCGGTCAGCGCACACCGCTCATCAGCCGGCTGATCGGCCGGGCGGCCAGGGCCAGGGCGGCCCCGATCACGATCGCGACCAGACCCAGGATGCCGAAGTACGCGGTCTCGTGGTCCTCGCTGTAGTACTTCGCGAGGGTGCCCGAGGCCGCCGTGCCCAGCGCCACCGACAGGAAGAACAGCGCGACCATCTGGGTGTGGAACACCGCCGGGGCCAGCTTGGTGGACAGCGACAGCCCGACCGGGGACAGCAGCAGCTCGGCGACGGTGAAGACCAGCAGGATGCCGGCCAGTGCGAGCAGCGGGGCACTGTTCGGGCCGCCGCCGGCCAGCGGCAGGAAGAGCAGGAACGCCACGCCCATGATCGCGGTGCCGGCGGCGAACTTGATCGGGGTCCCCGGCTGGCGCGGGCCGAGCCGGGTCCACAGCGCGGCGAAGACCCCGGACAGCACGATGATGAAGACCGGGTTGATCGACTGCACCCAGGACACCGGCATCTCCCAGCCGAACAGGTCACGGTCGAGGCGCTGGTCGGAGTAGATCGTCACGACCGTGAACTGCTGCTGGTACAGCGACCAGAACACCGCGCTGGCGACGAACAGCGGGATGAACGCGTACACCCGGCGCCGCTCGACGTCGGTGATGCGGTGGCTGCGCAGGATGACCACGAAGTAGGTGACCGCCGCGGCGATGCTCAGCACGATGACCACGTTCGACAGGGCCCCGGCCTGCAGCACGCCGGTCAGGGCCAGCACCAGGACCAGCGCCGCGGCCGCGGCGACCAGCAACGCCACCGGCAGGCGGCGCTGCGGCGGCAACGGATTGGGTACGACCCGGGCGGCGCCGGTGAGCCGCTTGCGGCCCATCGTGTACTGGATCAGCCCGATCGCCATGCCGACCGCGGCCAGCGCGAAGCCGGCGTGGAAGCCCCAGTTCTTCTGCAGCAGGCCGGTCAGCAGCGGCCCGACCAGGGCGCCGAGGTTGATGCCCAGGTAGAACAGGGAGAAGCCGGCGTCGCGGCGTTCGTCGTGCTCGTCGTACAGGCCGCCCACCAGCGACGTGGCGGTGGCCTTGACCCCGCCGCTGCCGATCGCGATGAGGATCAGTCCGACGGTGACGCCGGTCAGCCCGGGCAGCGCCGCGAGACTGATGTGCCCGGCCATCACCAGGACCGCGCTGAGGAACAGCACCCGTTCCGGCCCGAGCAGGCGGTCGGCCACCCACGCGCCGAGGATCGTGGCCAAGTAGACGGAACCGCCGTACGCGCCGACGATGCTCGTGGCGGTCTGCTCGGACAGGCCCAGCCCGCCGTCGGCCGCGGAGTAGTACAGGTAGATCAGCAGGATGCCCTGCATGCCGTAGAACGAGAAGCGTTCCCACAGCTCAACCCCGAACAGGTTCGCCAGCACCGGTGGCTGACCGAAGAACGTACGCTCGCGCGGTGCCGTCTCCTGCGTCATGACCCTGTCGCATACCGCATCCGGCGCCGCCGTAAACGACCGTGCCGGGCCCGGATCTTGCCCCGGGGCGCGCCGATGACCAGGCTGGTGCCGTGACTACGTCGGGTGGGATGCGGGGACGCACGCAGTGGACGCGGGGGCTCGGTGCGCCGCTGCGGGCGTTCCTGCGTACCGAATCGGGCAGTGCCGGGGTGCTCGTCGCGGCCATCGCCGCCGCGCTGATCTGGGCCAACCTCGACACCGCGTCGTACGACGCGGTGTGGCGCACCGATTTCTCGGTGCGGTTCGGCGCCATGGGCATCACCGAGGACCTGCGGACCTGGATCAACAGCGGGCTGATGACGCTGTTCTTCCTGGTGGTGGGCCTGGAGGCGCGGCGCGAGTTCGACCTCGGCGACCTGCGCGACCGGCGGCGTTTCGTGCTGCCCAGCGCGGCCGGGCTGGTCGGGATGCTGATCCCGGTGCTGATCTACCTGGCCGTCACCCACGGCGGCCCGGGCGCGCACGGCTGGGGCATCGCGATGTCCACCGACACGGCGCTGGCGCTGGGCCTGCTCGCCCTGGTCGGCCGGGGGGTGCCCGACTCGACCCGGGTCTTCCTGCTCACCGTCTTCGTGGTCGACGACCTGGTGGCGCTGCTGGTCATCGCGGTGGTCTACAGCGAGGACATCGAGATGATGCCGCTGCTGATCGCCGGCGCGGCCTTCGGGGTGTGGCTGCTGCTGCGCACGTTCGGCGTCCGCAGCGCCTTCAGCTACGCGGTCGTGGGCCTGGTGCTGTGGGCGGCGATGCTGGCCAGCGGCGTCGACCCGGTGGTGGCGGGCCTGGCGATGGGCCTCACGGCGGTGGCCTACACCCCGGTACGGGAGAACCTCGAAGCCGCCAGCGGGCTCTTCAAGCTGTTCCGCGAGCAGCCGACACCGGAGCTGGCCCGTACGGCCGCGCGCGGGCTGACCCAGACGCTCTCGCCCAACGACCGCCTCCAGCGGATCTACCACCCCTGGTCGAGCTACGTGATCGTGCCGCTGTTCGGCCTGGCCAACGCGGGCATCGCGATCGACGGCAGCTTCCTGAGCCGGGCGTTCACCTCACCGGTGACCTGGGGCGTCATCCTGGGCTACCTGATCGGCAAGCCGGTCGCGGTGGTCGGGGTGTCCGCGCTGCTCACGGCGGCGACCGGTGGCCGGGTACGCCCCACGGTCGGCTGGGCGGCGGTGCTGGGCAGCGGCACCATCGCCGGCATCGGCTTCACCGTGTCGCTGCTGATCGCGGCGCTGGCCTTCGAGGGCCCGGAGCTGGCCGAGGCCAAGATCGGCGTGCTGACCGCGGCGGCCGGCGCGTCCCTGATCACCTGGGCGGTCTTCCGCGCGACCCGGATGCTGGCCCCGCAACGCCGGGCCCGGGCCATGCTCGGCGACACCGAGGAACTGGTCGACCTGATCCCGGCCGTCGACCCCGAACGCGACCACGTCCGCGGACCGCAGGACGCGTCGGTCACGGTCGTCGAGTACGGCGACTTCCAGTGCCCGTACTGCGGCCAGGCCGAACCGGCGGTCCGGGACCTGATCACCGACACGGACCTGCGCTACGTCTGGCGGCACCTGCCGCTGCCGGACGTCCACCCGCAGGCGCGGCTGGCCGCCGAAGCCGCGGAGGCGGCGGCCGGTCAGGGCAAGTTCTGGGAGTTCCACGACCTGCTGCTGGCCCACCAGGACCACCTCAAGATCATGGACCTGCTCCGGTACGCCGACCAGCTCGGCCTGGACACGAACCGCTTCCACGACGAGCTGATGGACCACCGGCACGCGCAACGGGTCAGCGACGACGTGGACTCGGCCGACCTGAGCGGGGTGTCCGGCACGCCGACGTTCTTCATCAACGGGAGCCGGCACTACGGGGCGTACGACATCGTGACGCTCAAGCAGGCGGTGAAGACCGCTCGAACCCGGGCGGGTCTCGCCCGGATTCCTCAGCCCGCCCAGGAGGAAGGGACCGCCTGACGGCGGTCCGGCCTCCGCTTGCCCACGCAGGGACCGGAGTTGAGCTTCCGGAAGGGACGGCCTCCCTTTCAACCCAGTAACCTAGGATGCCTTACGCCGTGAGCGGAGCGACACGTCGCGCCTACCTCGGCCTTGCTCGACGATGGGGCATGCTTGCCGGCTGCCGGCTGCCGGCTGCCGGCTGCCGGCGATCGGCGCCCTCAGTGGCCGGCGACTGGCGACCGCCGACCGGCGCTCAGCGACCAGCGCTCAGCGATCGGCGACCGGCGCTTTAAGGGGCCTCGACGAGGTCCCTGACCAGGGCGACTGCCACATCAGCCTGCTGAGCAGCGTCCGGCCGCCCGGCCACCGCATACAGACCCTCGATGACCAGCCAGACCCGATCGGCCAGCCTCGGCGACCCGCCCGCGACCCGCACAAGCTCATCAACCCGAGCCCGCGACGACGCCAGATAATCCCGAGCGACCCGCCCAGGCGCGTCGTCCTCCGCCGGGAACTCGGTCAGGTAGTTGCGCATGGCGCACCCCCGGAACCCCGGCTCCCGTACCCGATCGGCGATCTCGGCCACCAGAGCGACCACCGCCTCCCGCCCCTCGCAGACCGCCGCGAGCGCCCGCTCGGTCGACCGTTCCCGCTCGGCGCGAACCAAGGACAGATACGCCGCCACCAGCTCGTTCTTGCCCGGGAAGTGCGAGTACAGCAGGTTTTTGCCGCAACCCGCCGCCGCGACGATCTGGGCCATGCCCACCGCCCGCACCCCCTGGTTGTAGAAGAGCGGGGCCACCGTCGAGACGATGCGGGCGCGGGTGCCGGGTGCTGCCGTGCGTGCCATGTGGCCAATGTAACGGACCGATCGGTCCGTCCAGCCCTTAGTATCGGACCGATCGGTCCGTTATCAATGGGGAGGGCACGACATGCGCGACGCGGTCATCGTCGAAGCGGTACGCACACCCGTGGCCAAGGGCAAGCCCGGCGGCGCCTACGCGGAGATCCACCCGGTCGACCTGCACGCCCACGTCCTGCGCGCCGTCACCGCCCGGCTCGACGGCCTCGACCCGGCCGAGCTTGACGACGTCATCGGGGGCACGGTCGGTCAAGTCGGCGAGCAGAGCACCAACAACACCCGGCTGGCCGTCCTCGCCGCCGGCTTCCCCGAGTCCGTGCCCGGCACCACCGTCGACCGGCAGTGCGGCAGCAGTCAGCAGGCGTTGAGTTTCGCCGCCCAGGGGGTGGTCGCGGGCGCCTACGACATCGTGGTGGCTTCCGGGGTCGAGTCGATGAGTCGCGTACCCATCGGCAGCTCCGCCCTGGTCGACGGCGCGCGGGCGTTCGTCGGGGGTCCCGCCGTCGCGGAGCGGTATCCCGGCGGGCTGATCCCGCAGGGGATCAGTGCCGAGCTGATCGCCCGGCGCTGGGGTCTGTCGCGCACGCAGCTCGACGAGTTCGCCGCGACCAGCCACCAGCGGGCGGCCGAGGCGTGGAAGCAGGGCTGGTTCGCCGGCCAGGTCGCGCCGCTGGCCGGACTGGAGACCGACGAGACGATCCGGCCCGGCACCACCGTCGGGACGCTGGCCGGGCTGCGGCCCGCGTTCGCCGAGGGCCGCCGCGCTCGCCAAACGCAACAAGGCCGCGTGGGCCTGGTTCATCGGCTGGTTCAACTTCCTCGGCGAGGTGGCCGTCACCGCGGCGATC